>JAJDEC010000230.1 GCA_029259995.1 Phycisphaerae bacterium | reverse complement strand
CCTTCCGATCAGCGACTCCGAAACGATCTCAGACATTATTAGCCCACTATTTTCCACCACGACGGCCCAAGTAAACGACAACCTCGCCCAATCGGGCTACGACTTCGCCTGGACCCCTGACAGCGCTGTTGGCGAATTTGTCGTGACGTTCAATCACGCGCTGCGCGATTCGGAAGTACGGAGTTTTTCGACGGGCCGCATTTGGTTTCTTCCTACACAGGACGTCCGCGTGACCGTCACTGGTGAGGTGACGTATTCGCACACACCGGGGGATCTCACAAGTATCAACTTCGGCACATCGCTTTCTGTCGCGGACCCTTCCAGCGGAATCGCGGTTGATAACGATCGAGGCGGAAACTTCTATTTCGAGCCGGCAAGCGGGCGCTTGAGTGTCTTCGTAGAAGCTGTCCTCACTGCGGGCAGCGTCTATCAATATCAATACTCCCTGGACACGAATAACGGCGCCGATCATCCGCCGACGGGCGTTGCGGATTCGAGTGGATTCATTCGAATGAGAATCGAGCCAGTGCCGGAACCGGCGACTTTGCTGTTGATGGGGAGTGCGTCGTTGTTCTTGCTTCGTCGGGGGCGGGAAATTCAAGAATTCAGAAAAGTCAAAATTCAAAAAAAGAGGCGTCGATGGCGTGTCGTTGTGGTCACTCCAGTCGTCGTCCGCCACAGAGGGCGGACGCTACGTGGGGCACGCGGCGTAGATTTTCGCGCCGAGCACCCGATTGCCTGTGTTGTCGGGTCGATGACCCGACCTACGGGATTGCGAAGGATCGAGCGTTCTTGCGGAAGGTTGTGATTTGGGGGCGATTCGGAAATCTTGGCGTTGGCGGCGCGCTTACCTTACAATTCTGCGGCAGTTAAACTTACGGGCGTCCGGATGACGCCTGGTGTCGGCGAGAGAGAGTGCAATGGATTGCATTGCGGTCATTAACCAGAAGGGCGGCGTCGGCAAGACGTCGACGGCGGTCAATCTGGGGGCCGGCCTCGGGCAGCGCGGCAAGCGGATGCTCCTCGTCGATCTCGATCCGCAGGGCCATCTGACGACCCATTTCGGTCTGGACGAAGCGGCGCCGGGCCGCGGCGTGTACGAAGTCCTGACGGGCAGCCTGCCGCTCGGCGAAGCCATTCACACGTATTCTCCCACGATTGATATTGTTCCGGCGCATGTTGATCTGGCCGCCGCCGAGACGGAACTGGTCAGCGTCGTCGGTCGCGAAGTCATCCTTCGCGACGCCCTGCGAAACGGTGACTGGCCCTACGACGTTGTGATGTTCGATTGTCCGCCGTCGCTCGGCGTCCTGTCGCTGAACGCAATGTGTGCGTCGAATCGTGTGTTGATTCCCGTTCAGCCGCATTTCCTGGCGCTGCAGGGAACGGGCAAGCTGTTCGAGACGATTTTGCTCGTGAATCAGCGGATCAATGCGGATCTCACAGTGCTTGGTATCGCCATCTGTCTGAATGACGCCGGTACGCGATTGTCTTCGGAAGTGGTTGACGATTTGAGCGCGTTCCTGGAATCGCATCGGGATTCGCAGGTGCCGTGGAACGAGGCGCGCATTTTCGATGCTCGGATTCGACGCAATGTGAAGCTCGCGGAATGCCCGAGCTACGGTCAATCCATCTTCGAGTATGCGCCTCGAAGCAATGGGGCGACGGACTATCTGGCGCTGGCCGATGAAGTGCTGGCCGTGCTGGAAGGCCGCGGGAAGCCGATCGGCGTCCCGGCGGAAACGCCTGTCCAGGCGCCCATCGATGCGGCGAGCGCGCCGGCGGAGAAGCCAACGAAGCAGCCAGGCGTCGCGAAAACGGCGGGCAGCCCGAAGATTGGAATCGCTGACGCTGACACTGAGGATGTTTCCCCGGCGATCAAGGACGGGGAGGCCGAAGTGCGTCGAGCCCCGTCGGCGAGTGTCGCGAAGCCGGCCGAAACGGAAAACGCGCCGATGGTCCGGGCGACGCCTGCACGGAAACCGCCGTCGATCGCAAATCGACAGGCGTCTTAAACACTCCATGAATCCGACGCGACTTGCTCCATCGCGATCGACGCGCCGTCTGAGCGTTTTCGGATGCGGCTTGTCGTATGTGACGGCCTTCGTGATGACGCATCTGCCGCCGAGCCGCGTACCGGGCGGCGGACTCATCAACGACAAACTGCTTCATTGTGTCGGCTTTCTGGCGCTCGGCGTCGTGACGATGCTGACGCTGGCGTTTGTGCGCGGCCGAAGGCTTCGCGGCGGCATGATTCCCGGTGTTTGGCTCGCGATGCTCGGCTATGCGCTTCTGGACGAGTCCACGCAGCCCTTTGTCGGACGGATGTTTGAATGGGGCGATCTTGCGGCCGACGGCGCGGGTGCCCTGTTGGGTATCGTCGTGGTTGTGTTGCTCTCAAGACAAAGGCGATAGACGTTGTCGAAAAATTACGATTGCCGCACAGATCGTTCCTGCAGTCTTCGGTGGTTGAACGCCGTCGCCGCGTTGGGTTTGTTCTGCGCCGCGATTCTGTCGTCGGCGAGTCGATGTGATCCGCAGTACAAGGCACCGACGCGATCGTCGCGTTCGTCGAAGCACATCGCGGTTGTCGGCGTGTCGGAGTCTGATCCGTCGTGGGAAGTGCTTCGTACGGTCGTGGGGCAAGTCGTTTCCGAAGTTCCGGGGGCCAGCGTTTCATTTTTCGCGCCGAAGGACGATTCGCCGTCGGCGCAACAGGCGGTGCTGGAGGAAGTGCGAACCGCAGACATTCACGCCGTCTGCGTGATGCCGCTTGATCCCGAAGCGATCGAAAGCAGTGTTGCGCGATTGATGAATGACGGCAAGCCGGTGGTTCTGCTGGGCATGGATGCGCCGAAATCCAAGCGGAGTGTCTATGTGGGGCCGAGCGAGTTGGCGATCGGCCAGGCGGCGGCAATCGCCTGTGCGCGCGTCCTGCCCGCCGATCGACGAACGGTCATGTTGTTGCACGCGGGGGTGGATCATCCCAGTTATGGCGCGCGATATTCGGGGTTCAAGCAGCAGCTGAGAGGTGACACGGCGATCGAGTTGTTCAAGGAACTGGACTGCGGCGCCAATGACATCAAGGGCCAGCAGATGATCCGCAGGCAATCGCGGCTTTATCCAAGGATCGGCGGATGGGTATTGATCGATGATTGGCCGCTTCGGCGGCTTGGCGAGGGCGAATCGCTGATTCCTTTGGGGTGCTCCTTAATTGTCTGTCGAGACGATCCCAGGTATTTCGATGCGTTGCGGCGCGGCGACATTGACGCGCTCGTGGCATACGATTTGTACGAAGCGATCGATCAGGCCGTGCGTGCGACGATTCGGCGCGCGGAAGATCGAAGCGACGAACCGATCGATCTGATTATTCTTCCGTCGGAAATCGTGACATCGGAGGACCTGGCGTGGCATGAGGCGCGTTGGCGCTTGTGGCGAAAAGGAATTCGCGCGCCCGCGCGGCAGCGGGAATGACGAGCGCATCGACACGAAACCCGGCGCCCGTATAATCTCGAATCGCTTCGGTCGAGTTTGATCAGGGCGAATGAAACGAGTTTCGCGATCCATCATGTTGAAACCCACTTACATCATTTTCTTCGCAATTCTTCTGGGCAGCGGTACGGGATGCTCAGATATCGTGAAGTTTGCCGTCGATAAGACGCAGCCGCGCGGCGTTCAGCAGCAGGGCGTCGTGTATTACGTCGGCGGCGCCGGACCCGTCGGGAACATTGGTTCGTTTGACGTGCCTCGGGGAATGCGCGACGCGGGATTTCGCGGTCTCGTCGAAGTCGTTCCGTGGCAGAGCTGGACGCATGCTGGTGATCAACTCAATATCTCGCGCAATCGAGCCAAGGCGGCGGAGCTGGCCGATCAGATTCAGCGATTCCGACGAAGGCATCCCGATGCGCCGATTCACATCATCGCGTTGTCGGCGGGGACGGGGATTGCGACGTTCGCGCTCGAGTATCTGCCCGAATCGTTCAAGGTCGACAATGTCATGTATCTCGGATGCAGCATGTCGGCCGGGCATGACATGACCCGCGCCCTGCGGCGCGTGCGGGGCAAGCTATACGTCCTGCATTCGACGAGTGATGTCATCCTGTCCAATCTCGTGTGGTACACGGGAACCGTCGACCGGAAAGAGAGCCGGGACGGCATTGCCGGCCTGGAAGGATTCCATCGCATCTCCTCTCCGTATCCGGATACGGAGAAGCAATATCAGAAGCTCGCGAATATTCCCTATCGCTCGGATTTTCGGGATGGCGGCTACGACGGCGGTCACGTCTCCGCGACGACTAAGACTTTTGTTCAGTATTATCTGGCGCCTGCGATGATGGACAGCGATCGTCGCCTTGTGGGCGGTCGACGGACGTCGCCCCGTGAGTTGCCGCGATACGCGGAATCGTCTCGCAAGGACGAACGCGTCACGGCGCGAACGAAACGCAAACCTCTGCGACCCGCCGATGATCGCAATCGATCTGCGGAACTGACGACTGACGGCAGTCTCTGGTACGACGTGGAGCTGGATGAGGATCGGGCGCCGAGCGCAACGGAATGGTCCGCGGGGTCGACGGCTTCAGACGGTGCGGACTTGTCGCCGCGTCCGTCGAATCGCCCGACGGATATTGAGACTGCAGAAACGACGGAGTATCGCGACGAGGTTGTTGAACGCGAGAACAGCCCCGAGGAGGCCGTCGGCGGGTGAACAGTGGTTCAAAATCGCGGCGGATGAAGCCCGACGATCGTCGGCAACACCTGATGGAGGCCGCCATCAGCTGTTTCTCACAATATGGATATCAGGGAACAACGACGGCCCGACTGGCGCGGGCGGCGCACGTGTCGGAACCCGTGTTGTATCGTCATTTCAAGAGCAAGCAGGAATTGTTTGCATCGCTGGTCGAGGAAGTCGGCAAAGAAGTGATCCGGGCGTGGCGGCAGGCGATTGCACCGCTCAAGTCGCCCATGGATCGGCTGCGCGTGCTGTTTCGATTGAATCCAGCGATTACGGACCCGCGAACGAAGCAGCTCTATCAAGTCATCTTCATGGCGCAAACGGAGATCGCAGAGCCGAAGGTTCAGGCAGCCTTGCGAGATCACTATCAGCAGTATGCGAAGTTCCTCAGCAATCTGATCAAGCGTGCCCAGCGCGCGGGGCAGGTGCGCAGCGATGTGTCGGCCGATGGGCTGGCCTGGCAGCTGGTTCATGCGGCGATCGGGTTCGCGTTCATCAAGCCGCTGGCGATTCCGGGGCATGCGACGCCGGCGACGGTCGAACAGACGATCGGATTGTTGATCGAAATGCTGGCGGGGGATCGGCAGTCGGACGGTTGAAGGGCGTCTGCTCATTGCATGCAGCATGCCGACCTTAAGGATCGGCATGGCACCCGCGACGCTGTCGGGTCGATGACCCGACCTACGTTACCATCAGGAGTGGACGGATTCGGTCTTCGATTCGTTGTGCTTGGGATCGTTGAAATTCGCCGGGCGATCGGTCGGCTTCGGATCATTGCTGACCGACTTGCGGGCTTCGGATTCAATTTCCTTGATCTCGTCGCCCGTATCTTTCAGACCCTTCTTGAATTCGACAAAGCTCTTGCCGAGTGAACGCCCGACTTCGGGCAGTCGACGGCCGAAGATCAGCAGGGCGATGACGCCGATGACGATCATCTCCATCGCGCCGAAGTTCTGAAGAAATGCGAGACATGGTTGCATGGCAATCATGATGGACTCCTGACGGGTCGGTCGATTCGGGGGTGATAACCGCCCAATAGAATCGTACGGTACGAATCCTCTGTCGGCCACCTTTGCTGCGAGGCGATTTTGCCGTTGTAACAGGAACGGCGGCCTTCTTCTCTTCATCGGTACGTTCGGCGCCTGCCTGACGGTTCCCATTTCGCGAATTCCGCTTCACAAACCCGGGTTGGCGCAAAAACTGCGCGAATCAGGGGTTATACGGTTCCGGGCAACTGGTTCCGCGGCGGCATGTCGGGGGGAATGACCGATATTGTTGGAGGGGACTCCTTTCGCGCGGAACGCATCCTGCGAAGCGTGCCTTTTTTCAGAATTCGGGAGCGGACGCCATGTGCGGGATCGCCGGTATCGCGGGTTTTCACGCTGTTACAAACGAGTGTCGCGGGCGACTGGACCGGATGATGGACGCGCTGCGTCATCGGGGCCCGGACGATTCGGGCACCTATCTGACGGTGGACGTGGCCCTCGGGCATCGGCGACTGGCGATCATTGACTTATCGACGGGGCGGCAGCCGATTGCGAACGAGTCGGGTCGAATCCGCGTGATCGTGAATGGGGAGATCTACAACTATCGCGAACTGCGTGATGAACTGATCAACAAGGGTCATCATTTCAAGACACAGAGCGATGCGGAAGTTGTCGTGCATCTGTACGAAGAGATGGGGGATTCGTTCGTCGAGCGATTGAACGGGATGTTCGCGATTGCCTTGTGGGACGATCGGAAGAAGCGGCTGGTGCTCGTGCGCGATCGGCTGGGCGTCAAGCCGCTGTATTACGCGGTCGACGGCGATCGACTGGTGTTTGCATCGGAGTTGAAGTCTGTCATGCTGGGCATGCGGGAGGCTGTTCGCGTCGACACAACGGCGATCGCCGACTATCTGACTTACAGCTTCGTACCGTCGCCGAAGACGATTCTTGCGAATGTTCGCAAGCTGGAGCCGGGGCGGATGCTGGTCTTCGATCGCGAGGAAATCCGGCTGCGGCGATACTGGGACCTGCATTATCGCGGCGTTTCGGAAGAAGCGTGCGAGGATGAATGCGCCGAGGAGACTTGGCGCGCGTTGAAGCGTGCGACGCGGATGCGCGTGCACGCGGATGTGCCGGTCGGGGCGTTCCTGAGCGGCGGCCTCGACTCGGGGGCCGTCGTGGGCGCGATGAAGCAGACGACGCGGAACCGCGTCACGACGATCACGTGCGGGTTCGACGAGCACGATCACGATG
>JAJDEC010000229.1 GCA_029259995.1 Phycisphaerae bacterium | reverse complement strand
GCGTTCGACAATTTCAACGCAACGGCGATCCCCGAACCGGGCTCGCTTTCGATACTCTTTCTGGGCTGTGTAGGTCTTCTTCGACGACGGCGCTCAGCCTGAATTTCGAATCGTTCCACGTCAATCTTGAAACAATGCCGGGTGCCTTTGGTGGCCTGTCCACCAGCGGTTTGGCCGCGGAGTCGATCCTGCGTCTACACGCTTCCTTTCGGCAGCGATGTCGCACTCGTCGTCTCATCTTCAGCTGCCCACGAACTCAACCACATCCATCACGACGGACAATCGGCGGGCCTCAGATCGTGTGTAGTCCGATGAATACCGTCGAGCACCGTACTCGCCTTGCGCATATTCCGATCCCAGCGCGCTCCATCCTGCCCGAATCGAAATGACGAGAGGGCCAACCACCCGCCGAGACGCTCCATCCCCAACCTCACCCCACGCGAAACACAGGTCAAGCCTAACCAGATGATGCCGCCCGCGTCGCTCACGCGTCGCAGCGAATCGCATTGTCTCGCGAAGCCGCAAGATTTTGCGGGAAGTTGCGACACTTTGCGAGAGTTTGCACATGATAGATTTCGCCGCAGGCGACGGAAGGGCGTTTAGCAAACCGGAGGCAACGCGTGCGAACGCAATGGCTCAACAATTTGCCCACCAAATGCCGCCCGGATTCAACACCTGCGTGCCCAACCGATTTTGCAGATTTTGCGCCGTTTTGCGGGGGGGGCAGAAATCGACGAAATCGCCTCAACACCAGCCGAGGCCGAGAGTTACCTCGTGCAAACGCGATTGCAAACAGAAACCATCACAGACAAATCGCGATCGCATGCGACGTCGACAGTTTCGCCATCCATGCCGACGTCAGGCGTCGGCGTGGCGCTCGGTGCGATGGTCGGCACGGCCCACCCGACAGAATCGAAACTCGCAACTCACCACGCAAAACGCATCACTCACAACTCAAGACTCACAACTCAATCCAGCCACTGCCCCGGCTTCTTCAGCTTCTGCGGTACGTACTCTTCCGTCACGAAGCTGATGCTCTTGGTCAGGAGCGCTTCGACTTCCATTTTGAAGCCGTGTTTGAGCATGTCGGCGATTTCGCGTTCCCAGGGTTTTTTCCCCTTGAACCACGGGTATGCGAGGATCTGTTTCGAGCGTTTGATGTCCTTGTTGTCGATGGCGATCTTGACGTCGTCGCTCAGGTCGAACTCTTCGTAGTCGCGGCTGCGGACGCCGATGAACTGGGCGTTGGGCACTGCCATACGACCGGACTCGAAGGCGAGATTGATGGAGCCCTGTTTGATGACGCTGTAGATGTAATATCCCCACGGATCATTATCGAGGAGGCAATAGACCGGCAGCTTCAGCTCATTGTGCATGCGATGCAGCAAACGTCGGACGCCGCGCGGCGGCTGGCCGCTGCCGTGCGTGAGGATGCAGTTGTGCGTTTCCCAGAAACGATCCTCGGCGAAGCGGGCCCACACAGTCCCTTTTTCGACATGGAGGATGAACTTGGCCTCGCACTTTTTGAATTTGAGCACTTCGGGCTCGACGATGCCGGGAATCGTCCAGCCGCTGGAACCCATGCGGCGCAGATCGATCTCGTCGCCGCGGCTGGCGATCGTCAGGTTGCCGGCGATCGTGCCGCGGCCGTCGGCGAAGACATGCAGCTGTTCGCGCAGGGCGCCCAGCGAGACTTCGAGATCCTCGATGATTGGATCGGATTCCTTCTGGTCGTTAAACGTCTTTTCGTTCGTGCCCTTGATGGAGTGCTTCGACAGGTAGTAAAGACCGCGGATGCTGCTGGTCTTGTCGGCGTCAATGAGTTGCTTGCAACCGCTGGCGATCAGGACGGTCTGCATGAACGTCTTGGAGCGATTGAGATCGAAGAAGTTTCGATTGATGGCCTTGTCGCCCATCTCGATAATGCGTTTTTTCTTGTTGTACGTCGCGTTGGAGAGCGAGCGCATGGGGACGACGATTTCCGGATCGCGCCGCTTCTTCGCGGCGGCGGCAACGCTCGACGCAAGGCCGACGATTCGTTTGGATGTTTCGGCGTTGGATTTTTTCTGGGCCTTGGACGTCTTGGTTGTCGTTTTCCGCTTGGCCGACGACGTGTTGGAACGTTTCGGCTGTGCGGCGCGGGCGCTCGTCGATTTCTTCTTCGTTGTCTTGCGGGCGATTTTCTTCTTGGCCATCCGTGGTCCTTTCGAGGCTTTGGGTCCTCGCGGATTATGTCGGATGGCGCAGGGAATGTCACTTGTCGGCTCGGGCTGGCGTCATCGGGAGGCCGATTTGCCTGTGCCGGATTCCTCTCGGATCGTCTCCCAGATTCGCTCCAGCGCTTCGACGACGCCCTGCGTGGCGGATTGGCTGGCTTCGACCTGTTTCTGGATTTTGGTTGTCGCGCCGGCGGTTTCCGTGGCGAGGGATTTCACCTGCGTGGCGACGACGGCGAATCCGCGGCCGGCATCGCCGGCGCGGGCCGCTTCGATGCCGGCGTTCAGTGCGAGCAGATTTGTCTGGTTGGCGATCTGCTTGATGACGCCCATGACGTCGCCGATTTCCTTGGACGTTTCGCGGAGACCGCCGACGATCTTGAGGGCGCTTTCGAATTCACTCTCGAGTTCCTGGCGTCGCTGCTGGGCGGCGCGGAGTTCCTGCGTTTTTTCGTCCATGCCCTGCGTGGCGCCGTTGATCGATCGGGCGGCGCGGCGGAAGGAGCCGAGCATCCCTTCGAGCAGAACGCGACGGAAAAACTTGCCGTCGCGGGCGTATTCCAGGGACGCCGTCGATTCGCGAACGAATGCGTCGGTCATGTCGAGCAGATGGTTGATGGCATGGAGCAGATCGCCGAGATCGCCGGTCGCGTCGATGTTCAGCAATCGGCGTTCGAGATCCCCGCGGGCGCCGGCGCGACAGACGATCGCAGCCTCGCGAATCCAGGCGCCGAGTTGATCGCGATCGATCGTGGCGTCGTTTGCGATGGGTTCATCCAGCATGCATGTCGATTGAGTCGTCATGGTGTTCTCATCGTGCTCCGACAGGTTCCGATTCCGCCCGTTGCTTGTCGGCACTGTTTCGCAACGAGAAGATCAGCTCCTCGTAGCTCATTTCCTTGCTTTTCAGGAGATCCAGGATCACGGGCATGGAAGCCGCCATCTGGTCTTTCGGGTTTCGATGACGCCGTTCTTCGTTCAGAAGCGATTGATAGAGGCTCTTGATCGTGGTCAACACGGCGCGATCGGGCACGCGCCGATTGGAGTGATAGCCGACAATGGCGCCGGCGTCGTTGAAGGTCGGCGTGACGTGGGCGAAGACCCAGTAGTGATCGCCGTTCTTCGCGAGATTGATGACGTAGGCGAAGATTTCCTTGCCCGCTGCGATCGTGTCCCAGAGGAGCTTGAAGACGCAGCGGGGCATGTCGGGATGGCGGATGAGGTTGTGCGGTTTGCCGAGGACTTCGTCTTCGGTATATCCGGCCACGCGAAGAAAGACCTCATTGGCGTAGGTAATCCGGCCCTTGACGTCGGTCTTACTGACGATGATTTCGTCTTCGCCGAACTTGACTTCACGTCCGGTCAACTGTGCTTGTCGGCTCATAGTACATTTCCCGATATCGATATCCACATCTGTTGGAGAGTGAATCGGCTGGCGCCATGCCGAGCTTGTGTTGTTGATTTGCGCAAGGATTGCCGATGATCGGCGATTTGCCGGCGGCATCCAGTCCAAATGAGAATGGGGGCCGTGTTGCTTCCGGGATTCGGCATGGGTAGGCTCTGCATGAGCGAGCGACGAACAGTGGATCGCCGCCCGCGGCGGATGATGTCGGGGCGGACATTTCAGGAGCGCGATCGTGGGAATTCGGAAGATATATATTGGACTCTTGTTCGCGATGGTGTGCGTATCGTTCGGAATGCCGACGGGGGCGCAGGGGCAGGTGATCTGGAATAACGGCCCGTATCTGACCAATGGGTTCGGGCTTTCGATCGGATGGAATCAAAGCGCTTCGACGCCGTTTCGGTTCGCGCTGACGGACGATTTTGTTCTGTCGTCACCTGCGACGCTGACCAAGCTCAGTTGTTACGGGTACATGACAGGAAACGTGAACAACGAACCGCAGGTGATTGCGGGATACGTTCGCATTCTGGATGACAACAACGGTACGCCGGGCAGTGTGATCCTGGGCGACTGGGTGACGCCGCTTGAAGTGTCGGAAGAGTTCACGGGGGATACCTACTCGACGTTTGCGGATCGGCCGATCTATCGCGTGACGATTCAGTTGCCGAACTGGCAGCTCTGCCCCGGAACCTACTGGGTGCAATACAACGTCGATAACAATGACATTCGACCGTCCAATGGCTCATTGACGGGCAACTACTTTTCGACGCTGACGCCGAATCCGCCGCCGGAGGCGAACGGCTATCACTACGCGGTCTTCACGGATACGTATTTCATTCTAGATGATCCGGATACGGGACAAGGCAATGCGCCGCCGTTTTTCCTGGAAGGCGATGCCTGCGTTGCGCCCGGGGATTTTGACGAGGACGGATTCTGCACAGTTGCGGATGTTCCTGCGTTCGTGGACGCGCTGTTGTCCGGCGCGTTCGAACCCTGCGTGGACGTCAACGGCGATTGCGAAATGAACGGCCGCGACATTCAGGCGTTCGTTCAATGCCTGTTGCCGTGATGTACCGTTGGAATCATGCGATACGCGATCAGTTGCCCTGAAGGACGGGCAAAGGCAACTTGCCGTCGGGGCCCAGCGGTGCAGGCGGCTCCGATTCGATCGTGGACACGTCCGGCACCCATTTGGATCGCAGGTGCATGTCGAACGCGCGACGGACCTTCTCGTATCGCGACGTCTGCTTGGGACCGAACCCGAATCGCTTTTCGTCATGCGGCGCCTGGATGCGGGCCATCTGCTTCCAACCGCGATTCATGCCGTAGACGAAGCCGGCCGTGCTGATGGAGCGGGTTCGATAGAGTGTGCGCAGGGCGCGCTTGATGACCCAGGCTCTGTTGGCCGCGGCGTAACGAAGTTCGTAGATCGCTTCGTCGAGATCGCGAGCGGACATTTTCGTGGGGTTGTAGACCGTTTCCGTGAATGTGTAGCGCTCCCAGTCTTCGGGATAATCCAACGCAAAGAGGCGATTGCCCTCTTTGAAGCGATCGAACATCTTTGTACCGGGCAGGGGCGTCAGGTTGGTGATCTGGATGATGTCGATGCCGAGTTCGACGGAGGCGATGGCCGTGTCAGCGACTGTTTCCGCGACGTCGCCGTCGGCGCCGATGATGAAGCCGCCGAAGACGGCGATGCCGGACTTGTGGAAGCCGTTGACGAGCGTTTGATAGTCGGCGAGGTTTTTCCGATTGATGCCCTTGTGGTATTGGCGGAGCGTTTCAGGATTGAATGATTCGAAACCGACGAGCATTCCGCGGCAGCCTGCCTTGTAGGCGAGGTCCATGCCTTCCTTGTCGTCGCCCATGTTCAGCGTTGTCTGGCTGAACCAGAGTCGTTTCTTTCCGCGTTTGATAATTGCGCGGAGCAGGTCTTTCGCCCATTCGGCGTGTTGTTCGCCGACGCCGAAGAAGTTGTCGTCGACCACGAAGATGAATTTGCGGGGAGTGCGATTCCATTCGTCGACGATGTCGTCGATTCGACGGCGGCGGATCGGTGCGCCGTTGAACTTCGTGACGGAACAGTATTCGCATCCGACGGGACAGCCCCGGGATGTCTGAATGGCGGAGACACTGTATTTGCCATTCATCGGCTCGATGCCTTGCTTGGCACGGCCGAGGCCCGTCTCCTCAAGATCGGAGAGACGGCCGTCGTAGCGACTGGCGAGGGTTCCTGCCTCTGCATCGCGAACGATCTGGGGCCAGATTTCGTCGCACTCGCCAACGGCGACGGCGTCGAAATGGACCTTGGCTTCTTCGGGGCAGGCCGATGCATGGGGACCGCCCATGATTGTGAGGATGCCTTTGTCCCGGCAGGCGCGTGCGATTTCGTAGGCGCGGGTTGCGCCGCTCGTGTAGGCCGTGACGCCGACAAGATCGTATCCGCCTTTTTCGATGAGATTCTGCGTTGCCGAAGTGCCGAAAATCTCGTCGATGATTTCGACCTGATGGCCGTCGGGAACAAGCTCGGCGAGGACTTGCAGGCCAAGCTGCGGAATGTAGCTGCCTACTGTGTGATAGCCCTGAGTTCTTCTTGTAATGGGGTTCACGAGTGCGATGCGCATTCGGAATTATCCTTCCATGAATACTGTGTGGACGACATATCGACATTGACGGTCGAGTCGTATCTTCCACGCGGCGCCGTGCGCAGATTGTTCACTCAGCGACGCGCGATGCTTTGCCAACCTGCATTGAATGCGATCTTTCCGTCGCACCAAGTCGGTTTGCCGGATTGTATTCGCGTTTCAAGGTTGGACGCTACGTCAAAACGACGAAATCCGTGCGATTCCAACGCGGAAGCGGTCGGGGTCCTCGGGAATGTACGAATCTTCAGCTTGCGATCGATATCGAGGTTTGCAAATGTTGGCAGGCCTCGCGCATGACGCGCTCGTTTCTGCTGACGCGCGGGAGCTTCGACTTCCATTGGATTTCAGTTTCAACAGCTTGAATTCCGTGCGTATCCGAGTCGATCGGAAAGTTGCTGAATCAGTCCGGCTGTTTCCCGAGCGAAGCCAATCGTCTTCCTGACACGAGTGCTGGTGGGCTGGTCGCACATAAGATAATGCGAATGAGACAGTTATGGCGTTGCTTTAGAATAGTATTGCGCATTATTGACTCTGCGCAATACGCAGAGTAAGGTCTGTTGAGTTCGGGTTCTGTTAGGGTCCATCGATTGGAGTCAATAAATCCATGCATGCTGAGGCTTCACATTCTCATATCGTCAATCTGACTGTCATCCGAGAGACGGGTGTGACACCGATGTCGGATCGGAAGAGGGAGGTCTGCTGGGACTTCGGTATTCCGCCGCGGGAGACGCCGAAGACGATTGTCGATGGGCTGACGATGGATTTGTCGCCCGGGCAGATTGTGCTTGTGCGGGGGCCGTCCGGAAGCGGCAAGAGTTCGGTACTTCATGCGCTCGGCGACGAAATGGGCGCGGCGATATGGGTTTCTGCGGGGCGGATTCCTTCAAATCGAAGTGTCGTGGACTGTATCGCACCTGGGGCGCCGATGTCGACGGTGCTGGAGGTGCTGACGGCGTGTGGACTCGGCGAGCCGCGGCTTTGGATTCGCCGTTTCCTCGATCTGTCAGACGGGGAGCGATTCCGTGCATCGCTGGCGCGCGCTATTGGTCGAGCCATTCGATCGGTCGATTCGCCCGTCATTCTCTGCGACGAATTCACGGCTATCCTGCATCGGCGAATCGCAAAGTCGATCGCGTTCAACCTGCGTAAGCTCGTC
>JAJDEC010000228.1 GCA_029259995.1 Phycisphaerae bacterium | reverse complement strand
TGATGCGGCAACGCATCAGGGTTTGAGGCGCCAGATTCTACGATACCTGCTCGTTCAACTGCCCGCCGCCGCCTTCATGTCAGCGGCCACAGGGCGATACTCCACCACGCAGACAGTCCGGTGCTGACGCAAATTCCCAGTTGCAGCAGACGGCGCGAAACGGTCCTGTTTCGATGGCGTGCAATGAGCACCACGGCAGTGAAAAACAGCAGCGCGCCCGCTTTGAGAGTCAGCAGTGAATCGACCGTCAGGGATTCCGTTGCTGCTCTCGCCAGTGCATTCAACTCGGCCGCAGGGCTGTCGTTTTCGATCAACCATTTGGACAGATGATAGTCCTTGATTCCAGTCCACCAGATGAAGGCGACGCCCACGCCCGTGCCCAGTGAGTCGGAACGCACGCCGTTTGCCAGATCTCGCAGATATCCAGCCATTATTTCCGCCTTCCCATTCAAGGTCCGTGGAGATCCTGCATCTCCTTCATGGCCTGAAGCGGAGGAAACCGGTCGTGCGCTCGTTGTCGCTTCGGAATATTCAAGGACGTGGGATGTCGTCAGTGAGATCGGCGTACCCGGGATCGCCCCCCGATCAATGCCCGTCGCGGATGCGTAGCAACAGATTACTTAGAAACTGATTCCGGCGAGCGCATCCGACACATTTGCCGCTTTGCCATTGTGCGGCAGGCCGTCGGGCCATGGCCGAATCAACTGCATGACCAGTCATGCACGGCGGATTGGAGGAGTTCATCCGATGGCGAAGAAACCAAACAACGCAGTGTTGCTCATGGGCGGGCGCATCACGGCAAATCGAGTGTTCGGAATTGCGGGGGCCTTTGGATTGCTTATCATGATGAGCGGCTGTGCCGGATCCCGGTCCTTCAACCCAGGTCGATCTCGATCCTACCGACCAGCCAGATGCTCAAACTCGACGCACCGTTCTGTGCGATCGCGGCATGCTTCGAGGACCGGAAACGGGCATCGAAGTAGCCGCCTCCGGCGCTCGACGCACCGGAGCGTTTCACGGTCAACGACCAGTTTCCGCAAAGCGAGAAGGTCGACTGTCGTTCGGCGCAGGCGGCACGTCCGCACACAGAGTGTTCGACGTCAACGAGTCTTCGTATCTCGAAGAAGGCGGTAGAAATTGAGTCTTCAGGACGCAGGTTGGTGTTGTCGGGTGCATGTCAGTCATGTGACACGCATTGCTTGACGGTGTCCCTTCTGCATCATCGGCTTGAATGCTGCGCGTGTACCTGAATCCTGGCCCCGACGAATATCGCTGAATCCAGAAGCCGGATTGGCTTGACCGAATGATGGCGGATTTCTCACGCATCAATCGGACCCAAGATCGCCGCCATTGAAATCGGCGAGGATTCGCATCCGGGAAAGACCGCAAGAGATGCGCGATTCAGCCTTACGCGCCTTCGTCTAAAGGCCTCCTTGCTTTGTGTTGACTGTCTTAGACAGGCACGCGGTCTGCAAAGCAAAGAGGCCTTCTCGATGCGGTTTTCCATCTATCTGACATATTCGGGATGATCATCGGTGGCTGCGTATATCGCACGATCAGTCATCACCGGCGAACCTTGCCATCGGTGCGCGTGCGCTGCCGGATGATGTGCGCCGTGACATCATTTCCTTCGCCGGGATTTCACTTGTGACACTAAGTGTAAAAGAACCTCGTCAAATGAAAAAAAAGCGGCGCCGCGAAGACGACGGAGTCCATTCGATCCATGACGCCGCCGTGGCCGGGCAGAGATGCCGAGTAATCTTTCACGCCGAGATCGCGTTTAACGGCTGACAACGTCAAGTCTCCTGCGAATCCCATCAATGCAATGACGAGTGACATGCCCGCGGCTTCGAGCGGTCCGAAGGGCGTCGTCCAGTAGAGTAGTGCGCCGATGACTGTGACGGATGTGATGCCCCCGATGAATCCGCCCCAGGTCTTGTTCGGGCTGATGACGGGGGCGATTTTTCGGCGGCCGAAGAGGTTGCCGAAGACATATTGCAGGACGTCGTTGAGTTGCACGATCAGGATGAAAAAAAACAGGAGGCTCGCGTTGCGGCCTTCGAAATCTCTGATGTCGAGCATCATCAGCGCTGGTACGTGGCTGACAAAGTACACACAGATCATCAGGCCCCATTGAATCTTGCTTGTGCGTTCAAGGTAGTTTTCCGACTCGCCGGCGAGGGCGATACGCACGGGAATGAAGATGTATGCGTAGACGGGGATGAAAATGGCGAAAAGACCGTACCAGTTGCTGGCGACGAGGACGAATTGCAGCGGAATGATGATGAAAAATGCCCAGAACAGCGCCCGATGATCGCCGCGGCGCGTCGGCGTGAGTGTGACGAATTCCCGGAACGCCAGAAACGCTGTCAGGCCGAAGAGGACGATTGTCAGTTTGCCGCCGAGGAGGATCGAGACTACGAAGATACTCGCCATGATCCACCAGGCGCGCATGCGCTGATTGAGATTGGCGGCGAGTTTCTGCAGGCGCTCCGACGTCGCGCGGCGACTCATGATCATGGCGACGATCGTGCCGACGACGAGCGCGCCGAAGACGATTCCGAGGAGCGTCTGCATGGCGGGATCATTCACGAATGTACCTCTCTGAGCTGGTCCAGTCGGTTTCTCAGGATGTCGAGAAAATCGTCGCGCCGTTGACCGGATTCGCGACGGACTGGCGATCCGAAAGTGACCGCGGACAAGATCGGCACGGGCAGGAACTCGCCCTTCGGCAGGACTCGGCTGAGGTTTTCCAGCCAGACGGGAACGAAGGCCTGCGCGGGGCGGCGTCGCACGATGTGCCAGAGGCCGGCGCGGAATTCCTGGAGTTCGCCCCCGGCTCCCCGCGTGCCTTCGGGAAAGATCACGACGGAGTCGCCTTCGTCGAGCGATTTGACGAAGATGTCGATTGGGTTGTTGGCCCGCGACGGGTTCTTTCGATCGATGACGATGGCCTTGAACACGTCATTGGCAAGCCACCGGCGTACGCGCGTGGCGAGCCAATAGTCGGCGGCGGCGACGATGCGGCATTGTTTTCGCAGCGGCGTCGGCAGGGATGCCCAGATCATCAGGGCGTCGAGATGGCTGGAATGGTTCGCGTAATAGACGCGCGGTTCCGTGTCGATCGGGGGTTCGATCCAGCGGGCCCGACAGCCGCAGATCATTCGTGCCGTGTTTGCCACGATCGAATCGATCATCTGGATTCGAGTTCCCGCGTAATCAGGCGAAGCCGGCGCGCGATCGTAACGATGCATCCCAGGATGATGATGATGAGACCGACGAGAAGCGCGTGTGTCGTACTGAGCGTGAGTCGTTCGACGCCGCCGGCCAGAGACGTGAGAGAAATGACGAGCATTCGATGGGTCTTCGCCATCGGGCCGGAAAAATACTGCTTCGCGCCGGCGGCGCCGCCGAGCATGCGTGTATAGGCGACAATGACCGAGGCAAGGGCCGCTGCCCAGCCTGCAATCACGCCCCAGTGCACATCGATGATGGCATGTCCAGCGGCGACAAACATGAGCGGATCGGAGATGCGATCCGGAAAGTCGTTGTAGATTTCGCCGGAGGGCGTTTGTTTCCCGCCTTCCACGGCGATCATGCCATCGATGAGATTGCAGATGGAACGAAGCGTGACGAACAGCGGGAAGGCGAACAGGCAGAGGGCTGCGGGTACAGCACTGAGGCGCGGGCTGATAACGAGCAGTGAGGCGCCGGCGAATGTGAATACGACGCCGGCGTAGGAGACGGTATTCGGTTGGATGCCCGCGTCGGCCATTCGTTGGGCGAGGCGTTTGAAGAACGGTCGCTCTCTCAGGGACAGGGGGCGTCGTGCGGTTGGTTGCATGCCCGATAGATTAACTTGTACGAACGGACGTGCACAACTCCTGCCATTTCAGAATCGAAATCCGACGCACAACGGATGAGTGATTCGAATCAAGTTCCGATTTCTGGTGGCCGGAATCGATCTCCGCCGCGGGGCGAGGCGGTTCTGATTGCAGCGCCGGCACGACGAGACGGATCGCGATGCGGGCGTCGGAATTACTGGAAGCGATCCTGTTCTTCTGTCGGCACCTCTTCCGCGTCCAGGGCCTCGAGGTGTTGCGTCTTGAAGAATCGATTCATTGCGAATCGCACGGGGACGAGGGCCGCAATGGCCAATGGAAAGATGATGCCGATCGCGCTGACTTTGATGACCCACAAAAAGGCGAGGCAGATGGACTGGACGAGCGTGAACTTGTGAACGGTCCAGATCGGAACCCGGCGCGTGTAGTGGTTGCTCGGATAGAGGGCGGAATCCATGGGCCAGAGATTGACGCGTTCGAAGAACTGATTGCCGGCCATGCTGACGATGCCCATATAGAGGAAAAGCCCGTAGAGGACGGCCATGGGGATATTCTTCAACAGCGGCAGGGCGAGCAGCGAGAGACCGATCATCAGATGAATTGCAAACCCCGTGACGCGATTCTCCCGCACCTTGATGATGCGTTCCTGGCGAACGCCGTCTGCGCCGATCACTTCCTCAACGGTCGCGAGGCTGCGCAAGTGATTCAGGGATCGAACTGTCGCGGCGACGAGCCAGGGAAGGCCGAACAGGGAGCAGATGGCGATGAGAATTCCGACGATACCGAGGTCGAGATGATAGCCCTCGCCCTTGGTGAGTTTGTTGTCCTTGTTGTTCACGAGGCGGGCCGTGATGTTCTGGTCGAGATAGACGAGAACGACGACGAGAATGGCCGGGATGGCGGCGCCGAGTTTGACCTTCAGCGGTGCAATCATCGGGTTGATCAACCAGGCCCTGTCGGCCGTCGGCTTGAAGGAATCGGGGACGGCGAGGGCGTCGATGTTCACGGCGTGATAGAGAACGGCGATCGTCGTCATGGCGATGATCGCGATCGTCGGTCCGAAGTCCGCGAGGAACTCGCGAATCTTGGGTTGGAGATAGCGGCTGCGCTTGAATCGGGAAAGGTTGAGGGCAATGAAGAATGTTCCCAATGCGAGCATCAGCGTGAGAAGTGCGGAGGCGTCACTGACGTTTTCCTTGAAAAAGTAGTCGAGAATCTTGTTTACGGCTTCGACGATAAAAATGAGGGAGATCAGCGCGGCGAAAATTTCGTCCGTAAAACGCGTGAAATAGCGCATGAGGAAGCTGGCGTCGGTAACAGACAGGATGATCAGAAACAAACAGGACCAGAGGCCGACCCACGCGTAGCACGGCAGGAACTCGATTCCCCATTCGACGCAAAGCGAGTAGAGGATCGCCGTGATGATCAGCAGTGGACCTGTCCCGCCGAGGATGATCAGCGGTTGACCGGACGTCAACGCATAGATGACGCCGCAGATTGCGGACGCAACGATCATTTCGACGGCGCCGATGTGACC
>JAJDEC010000227.1 GCA_029259995.1 Phycisphaerae bacterium | reverse complement strand
ACGAGTGCCATGCGACGAGTGCCATGCGACGAGTGCCATGCGACGAGTGCCATGCGACGAGTGCCATGCGACGAGTGCCATGCTTGCCCTTCAAGGCAAGCATGTTGAGGCCGTGCAGTTGTCCAAAACGGCTGTAGATCGCAGGCGACTTGCCAGCGCTGTCTCAATCCTGAAACTGCGCTTCCAGTGGCACGTCAAGATCATCCACCAGCACGCGCAACGGTTCCGCCACGCTCCACGCCTGCCACGGACAACCGTTCGGCGCGTGCGGCGCATCCCCATCCGCCACTTCGCTGATTCCGCCGATCCCCGCCTCATCGAAATGCACGATCAGGCGATCCAGGAATCGACGGGCCTGCGGTATCGCGTCATGCCCATGCGCCTTCACATACGCGCTGACAAAAGGTCCAATCAACCACGGCCACACAGTGCCCTGGTGATACGCCTCATCCCGCGCAACCGGACTACCACCATATCGCCCGCGATATTCCGAATGCCCCGTCGCAAGCGTCCGCATGCCCATCGGTGTCAAAAGTTCGCGCTCACAGACATCGACGACCGATCGCCAGTGCGTCGCATCCAACACATCGTGCGGCAGACTGATCGCCAGAAGCTGATTCGGTCGGATTCGATCGTCCGCCGTCCCTTTGACATGATCGACATCGACAATATCGAACAGGCAATCCGCGCCGGCGTTCCAGAACCGCTCGTTGAACGACGCGCGGCACTGCTGCGCCAAGTCGCACCACATCTTCGCCCGGACACCGTCCCGTGCATGGACTGCGAAATCGGCTGCAATGCTGATCGCGTTGTACCAGAGCGCGTTGATTTCGACCGGTTTGCCGATGCGCGGCGTAATCGTCCGATCACCAATCTTTGCATCCATCCACGTCAATGCGACTCCCGGTTCGCCCGCCGCCAACAGACCGTCCGTATCCACGCGAATACCGTGTCGTGTTCCCGCAATATGGCTTTCAATGATCTCGCACACGATCGGATAGAGCGTTTCGCTGATCAGCGCCCAATCCTTCGTATGCCGTACATACGCGTCCATCGCATGCACGTACCAAAGCGTCGCATCGCACGTGTTGTATTGCGGCGGTTCGCCGTAAGGCGGAAACCGATTCGGAATCATCCCGCCATCGACGTGCTTCGCGAACATCCGAACGATCCGCCGCGCATCGCCGTATCGTCCCGTGGAAAGACAAAGCCCGGGCAGCGCAATGAACGTGTCGCGCCCCCAGTCGCCGAACCAGGGATAGCCGGCGATGATCGTTCGCAGATCATTTTCCCGACTGACGATGAAATGTTTCGCCGACTCGCGCAGATTCTCGGCGAATGCGGAGTAGCCGCACGGCTGATCAACGCGCGATTCTGATGGGTTGGATCCCGAACCTGCGGCATCGATCGATGTTCGACTCGACTTGCTTTCGCCAGCGCGAGCCGATCCATCGCCGCCTTTGCGCCGTCGACGCCGTGACTTCCGTCGGCTTGTCGCCCGCAAACCTGTCGCCCGTTCCCATAGGGACTCTGCCGTCCCCAACGATTGCGTCGACGCCGCCAGATAGGACGTGTTCGTTTCGCCGTCCGACAGCTCGACTTGAATCGCGCCGGGCATGAACAAGTCCTGCTCCCAGTCGAAGCCCCGATCGCGCTCCGCGCCGAGCTGAAAGCCGTAATACCAGTCTTCGACTTTCTCAAAACTCCCCGAATGTCGGATTCGTAGCTGTGTCGAATCATCGCCCCAGCACAGATCGATCGAATGATCGTCAATTGAAACCCGAGGCGTCGGCTGCGAATCCGCGTGCGTCAAATGATGGAAATGCCGGTTCGTCACGAGGGGCCTGATAGTGAGGGCCGCCGAATCGCCCTCAATCAGTCGAAATCGAACCACGACGGTGTCTTCGTCCTCGACCATCGCCAACGATTGCTCAATCACGGCCGTCCCGGCGCGCCAACGCCATCGCGGCTGAGGTCCGCCGACAAACGACTCGAGAATCAGATGCCCGGTGGGATGAACTGCATCGCGATATACATTCGTCCCGAATTCATAGGATTGATGACCGACAAGCGCGGCGACGTCCAGTTTTGCAAGCAAAACGTGCCGTTTGACCGGCGGCTCAATCGCCGCGACAAGCAGCCCGTGATAGCGGCGCGTCAGCGCCTGGGAAATCGTCGCCGACGAGTAACCGCCGCGACCGTTCGAAACGAGCCATTCGCGCTCCAGGGACTCGTTCAGGGCGAACGGGCCGCGAAACTGGCGATGGATGGCGTGTGTCTTGATGGACTTCCGTTTTTTTATGACGCTGACCGACATGATTCAGCACGATGCAGCGCCGTCGCGATGTCGTCAAGACGTGCAACGGCGTTCACGCGAAGCTCGCACGATCGTCGCGGCCGCAAGTCGCTCAGCGGCGATTGGTCCGTGTCGAAAAAACAGCGACGGCTCCACGAGTTCCAACTCGTTCATCTGCAATTCGCCGTCCGGACTCCGCAGAAAGTCCGCCCGGGCGTACAGCAGCGACTTGCCGACAGCCGACAGGGCTTCCGACGCAATGCGCAAGTCGTGCGCGTCGAGTTCCGCCGGCTCATCATGCGCACCATAGTCGTCCTGCACGCGATAATCTCCCGCGACAGGCACTTTCCGGACGGAATGGGTCGGCTGATTCTCGACAAAAATCACGGAGTACTCACCTTCGCTCTCGACGCTGTCGTAATAGGGCTGCAACATCATCGCATGTGTCGGAAGCAACCGATCCAGATGCGCCTGTCCGGCCGCAATACCGTCTCGATCGACGTCAAAACGAAGCGTTCCACTCGACGAGGCTCCGACGATCGGCTTCAGAAACGCCCGTCTCCAACTTGATTGTTGCAGGATGCTCGCCAGGTCGCATGCGCCGCCTTGGGCGAGCCATTGCGTCGGGATCGTCGGAACGCGCGCCGCTTCAAGATCGCGTAGATACTGCTTGTTGGTGTTCCATCGAATGATCTCCGGCGGATTGAACAGGCGCGTCGCACTCGCAATTCGCTCGGCCCACGCGACAAAGGCTTCCAGGCGTTGTGAATAATCCCACGTTGTCCGAATCAGGCACGCGTCGTAGCGCGACCAGTCGACGGACGCATCGTCCCACGCGGGTTTCTCAATGTCGACGCCCGCGTCGCCCAGCGCAGACTCGAGCGGTTGATCGTCGACTTCCCAGTCGGGAAGATTCCTGCATGTTGCCAACGCGATTCGCATGAGTTACTGCCCGATCTGAAGTGCCTGCATTAGGGAATCAACAAACGACGCAAATTCGCGCTGGGATGGATCAAGCCGTGCCGCCTCTCTGGCCGATTGCAATGCCCGTTCCAGTTCACCCAATTCACGCTGCGCGCGAGCCAGTCCGAAATATGCATCGGCGCTCGTCGGTCGAATCTGGACCGCCATGCCGAACGCATCCGCCGATTCCAATGGCCGCTTCGCCAGTTGCATGTCGTTGCCGGTTCGCATCGCCGACTCAAACGCACGATGGATACGATCCGATGCCTCAGCGTTGTCCCCCCGAGCGTTCAGGAGACTCGCGAGATTGCAGTTCGCGCGAATGTGATCGGGGCGTGTCTGCAGCGCTTTGACGTATCTCTTCTCTGCGGCGACTTGATTGCCGCGCCGGAATTCAATATTCCCGAGGTTGTACTCGGCGTCTCCGTTCCGGCCGCCGAGCGCGATGCACGTTTCGTAGGCTTCGGCCGCTTCCACATCGTGGCCATTCCTCGAAAGTACAATCCCCAGATTGTATAGAAACTCCGGGTTCTCGGGCTGCAACGTCGTCGCCCGGCGCAGGTGCTCA
>JAJDEC010000226.1 GCA_029259995.1 Phycisphaerae bacterium | reverse complement strand
GCGAGACACGCATCGATCGCAGACATCATCGCCGTGCTGTCAAAAGGCTTCTCGAGCACCTCGTCAAATCCCTGCTGACGAAGCATTTCCGCCGACCCGTCGCCTGACCGCTCGACCATCGCGATCAGCGAACAATCCCGCAGATTCGCAATATTCCGAATGCTTCGCACTGTCTCACGTCCCGCGAAGCCCGGCATCGACACGTCGATCAGCAAGACCCGGGGGCCTTCCGACTCGGATCGCGCCCCGGCCTCAAACGCAGTTCGAACCAGCGTGACCTGAAACCCCGGCGTCTTTTCCAGAACCGTCGTCAACGCCGCGCCCAAATCAGCGTCCCGCTCCGCGATCAGCACGCGAACCAGCCCCGTATCGAGCCCCTCCAGCGGCATGCTGTGCGCCTTCATAAATCGAACCAGTTGATCGAGCGGAATTCGACGATCCTTGCTGCCCGGAATGCGATAGCCCCGCAGCTTCCCGCTGTCGAACCATTTGGAAACTGTCCGCGGCGCGACGTTACAGATCTTCGCGACTTCACCTGTCGTTAACACTTCCTTGGGCTGTCGCATCGAAATCCCCCCGGACGACGATTTGAATCTTGCAGTATCAGCATTCCGCCCGGCCGCCACCTGCGATATCCGTATGACCGCTACGATCGGAATCCACGATACAGGCGAATCGGCTCGGGCGCGATTCACCTTGCGATGCAATCAGCGCCCCAACGCCTATCGGACATGTACGATCGGCAGCATCCCAGTTCGCCACAGCAGCACGGGTCCGATCGCTACGACGCCGATTCCAAACAAAATGTTCAATGGATCTATAGGACGTTGGCGAACCAATGACAACCCGGCACTCCGCGGCTAGTCTTCCATCTCTTCGAATTCTTCGCCCGGCAGCAGCACGTTTCGGACCGGCGTCGGATCTTTTAGCGCATCGAAGGCCATCGCCAACCCGACGGCCAGCAGAATTGCACCAATCGCCGTTCGTGTCGGCCAGACCCATCCTCGATGCCCAGCCTTGATCGACTGTGACTCACCCCGCAGTTCAATCGTCGCTGCGCCGGACATCGTCGCCCAACGGGCGTATCCAATCATTCCGCCCGGCGCATGTTCCTTGGCCAGGAAATCGTAGAATGCATCGACGGCGCCGGAACTTAACTCGCCCAACGCCACCTTACGACTCGACGCGTCGGACTCGGATTTCAGGACAACATTTCGTGACTTGGAAAAATAAGGAGGTTCACCGACGCGGTTACAAAAGTGATACGTTTCGAAAAACAGGACGCCGACCATGCTGATCACAACCAGCAGCGCGATACCGCACCAGAGCCGGCGACGGCCGATCGGTCTCGCCCGACGACCATAGCGAAACGCGATTCCGCCCGCGATCAGCCCTTCGACAAAGAAGCCCAGCAATCCGCTGAAAAACGGAAGCCACATCAACATGCCGAGCAGCCAGTCCAGGGCGATCAGAACGACGGCCGCCACAACCAGCGCCCGACCGAATGCCCAGGGATCTTCAGGAACGACCGCCGTCACGACCGGTTCGCCGCTCGATTCCGCCTGTTGTTGAGGTTCCTCCGCCATGAATCTCCACGATAGAAACACGCCGCCCGACGATCAAGCGACGAATTCGAGCCGACATCCGCCGGTCCTGCGGCACAGTCGCGGCGGCCCCGAAAATCCGTTGAAGTCGCCCATTGTGCGATTTGCCGCAACACCGATTCCGCCCTACATTACGCGGTTTATACCTTGGTTGCATCCAACATCAATGGAGCGAGGCTCTGACCCATGTCGATACGTTTCTCAATTCGCCTGGCGCTGACGACGTTCATCGTCTGCTTCATGCTACAGATCGGCTGCTCCAGCAAGGGCGGTTCCAACAAGACGTACACGCGCAAAGGCGAAGTCAAGAACGTTGACCTGACCAATCGCAAAGTCGTCATGAAATTCCTGAAGGGCGGGCAGGACAAGGAATTGTCCGGCACCTACACGGACGAGACGGTCGTCATCATCAATGGTCGAAACATGTCGATCAAGGATGTCAAGGAAGGCGATAAGATCGAAGTCGTCGGCCGCAAGGAAGGTACGGGGACGGACGCACAATTCATCGCCACGCGTGTCACCGTGACGCGACAGGATGGCGATTGGCAGAACACGGGCAAGACCAGCGACAAGACGCCCGCAAAAACGACTGCCGCAAACACCGAATCACGAGACTAGAAAAGCACCATTTCGGGCAATCCGAAACGGCAACTGATCGAATTGACGATCCGCAAGCAACTGCAAGATCAAATTCCGGAGAACCAGAACCATGCGACGAATAACAGGTTTGAATATCCTGACACTGCTCACCTGCCTGACGATCGCCGTCGCGCTCGGAATCGGCTGCGACACGAAGTCGTCCAAGCCCGCCGGCAACGCCAACACGTCGGCCGGCGCCAATGACAATGCAGCCAAGACGCCGACAGCCGACGATTCGGACACCGATATGGGCGCCGATCCGTCGATGGAATCATCGAATAGCGGCGACGATCATGATCACGATGGCCATGACCATGACGGCCATGATCACGGCAGCGCGGAACCTTCGACCGACGCGACACCGATTGATGATGCCAACCTTGTCGATCTCAGCAAACTCAACATCACGCGCCATCCAAGCGGCGTCCGCCCGACCAACAAGCGCGACGCGACGGGCGACATGATTTATGCAACGGTTCGCGTCCAGATGGACCATCTCATCGCCGAGCGAAAAGAACTTCTCGACGGCGGCATGGATTCGACAGATCCGGAAGTCCGCCAGAAGGAAGCGTCGATTCGCAAGGCCGTTTCGCTTCTGACGCAAAATGGCGAAGACGTCGGCCCGATTGATCCGCCGATCGAAGGCCTCGACCTGACGGC
>JAJDEC010000225.1 GCA_029259995.1 Phycisphaerae bacterium | reverse complement strand
CCTCGACGTTCGGTATCGAGAGATTGCCGTCGTGGATCGCATCAACGATCCCGAGGAAGACGTCCTTATTCGTGAAATCGAAGGCAAACTCACCGGCGGCGTCGTCCGAATCGCCCGGCTTGAGGCCCTTCAAGTCGCGAATCAGTCGCTTGAGATCGGCCACTTCTTCCTTGTGTGCGGCGCGCATTTCATCGAGGTCGAGCCCGGCGCGATCGGTCCACAGGACCTGAAGCTCCTGGATGATTCGATCGTGTTTCGAATCCCGCAGGAACGCCAGAAATTCGCGTGACTTGAGATCCTGATCGGCTTCCGCCGTGTTCGGCAGCTTTATCTTGCCGGTTCGCCTGGAATTCATCAGGCCGCTGAAGACGCCGGGCGCGCCGATGTCGAATCCGTATCGGTCGAGTTCGCGGGAAAACGCGGCCGCTTCCGGGTCATTGCGAAGGAAGCCCATCACGCCGCCGCCGGACTCGACATCCTCCGCCTGACGGCGCAATTCTTCGATCATTGCCTTGCAGGCGAGGAGGTCGACGCCGAGAAGATCCAGCAATGTTCCGATTTCCGTCGCGCTCAGTCCTTCTCGTCCGAGTTGTTTCACATAGGCATCGATATCCGGCGAGGCGGCATCGATCAGCTCAACGACTTCCTTGGGTTGCAGCGCCGTCAGTCGATACTGTTCGACCAGCGTCTGGATGATTGCATCACCGAACAGGCCGTCGATTCGATCGGGCATGACGGCGAGCGGCGCATAATCGTAATTTCGATAGTAGTCTCCGCGGACCCGGCCCGGCTCGACATAGTCGGCGGGCGGTTTGCCCAGCACGTGCTCGGCGATTTTCGCGAATTCATTCTTGTAGTACCAATGGGCGTCGTCCATGTAGTCGCCCACTTTGTGAAAGAGAATCCAGGAGAGTTCGCGATAGAGCTGTGTGTTGTTGGGGTTGAGCGGGATGCCCTTGTCCCGAAGTTGCTCGTAGCCATTGCGCACCCAGCGCCATCGCTCTTCGGGGGCGGAACAGGTGACGGAAATGTTGTAGGACATGTTCCATGCCTGGAACGCCCAGACGTCGGGAAACTTGGGCTGGAGTTCGCAAATGAGTTCGGCGAGCTGATAAGCGTCGAAGATCCTGCCTTCTTCCTTGGACTTGGTCGCGCGAATCCAGAGAATATCCACCAGCGGGGCGCGGACGACGGCCAGCAGCGGCGAATAGAGCCCCGTCATCTTGGACACTTCGGGCGCCGGCGGCAGAACGAGATGCGCTTCTTTTCGAGCCGCCTGGATCGGCTCGATCATTGTTGTCGCACCGAACATGATCACGGCGGCAAGCATGACGTAGAGGATCTGGCGCGTTCGAGGTCTCATTTCACTCATTTCTCAATCGTGCGCGACAAACAAGGCGTACGGGCGACAACGCGCGCAGAATCCGCGCGCAGCCGCGCTAAACAATCACGGCGGCAAGTTCCCGGCGACGGAACGCCAGCACGCCGATAAACATCGCCAGGCCGCCTTTGACCAATGCGAAACGCCAGAATGAATCGAAGAGTCGCGGCCATCCGATGGCGCGACCGTCGATCAAGTCGCTGACTGGACTGATTTCGCCAATCGACAGGCCCCAGGTCAATCCCGTGACCATCGCCCGGCGAAACTCGAAATCCAACCCCTGTTTCACATTGGGATCATAGTAGTCCGGCGTCACGGCGAGAGAATCCGCGATGAAGCCCATCGACGCCGAGATGATGTACAGACAAATCAGCGTCAGGGCGGCGACAGGGAACGTCAGGAACGTCGACGCGCAGACACCGAATGAGGCAAGGCACGTGATGGAAATCAGGATCGCTAGGCAGGCGTGAAACACATTCGTTTCGAAAGAGCCGACGACGTACATGACTTCCAGGTCCGACATCAGATCGAGCGACAGGGCGACATTGCGCGGATCTTCATTGCGAAGTGTGACGCGGATTGTGCCGTCCGATTCGACGCATTCGATCGGCAACTCGATTTCCTGGATCGTCCTGGCCTGAAGCGGCGGCGGAATAAAGACGACGTCTGCCGATTCCGGATTCCCGATACGCCAGGAGCACCAGATCTTATCCTCTTCCAATCGCATGCCGATCTGCGCGAATCGCAGCGGCGGCAGGGCTGTTTGTGACTCGATCTTGTAACGAAGACTCATGATCGCGTCGCCACGTTTGTCGGGCTTCGGTCCTTTCATGATCCAGGTGACGTCACCGAACGGGTGCACAGTACTGATATTGCCCCAGACTTCCGCCCGCAGCGATTCGAGTACCTGATCTCGTCGTAGGCCGACGGGCAGTCGACCGTCTTTCTCCAGCTGGTCGTATTTTTTCTGTGCGGACGCGGCGATGGCGTCCAGATCCAGATCCGGTTTGGCCGCGGCACGAGCCACGAGGACCTGTCGTCGAAGCTCATCGCCCCGGCGTAAATCGACGCGCGTCGATTCCGGCAGGCGAAGCAGCACGTCGCCGATCTGGGTTCGAGACATTCCCGTTGCTTCCTGCATCGCCGTGATGATCGGGCTCTGCATTCCGGCGGCGCCGGGACCGCGAACTTCGCCCAGTGCGGCGACAACGAGCCCGGCCTGATCCGGCGTGATGCCACCATCCGTTTCGAGTTGATGCCGGAGCTTTGTTCTGAAATCGCTGACGATCGTGAGGGAGCCGGCGTAAATGCCGACACCGGCGATCGCCATGAGGCTGGCACAGAGCGTCATGACGCCGACCCATTTGCCTGCGAGAATCTGCCATCGGGGAACAGGCTTCGTGACGAGGCCGAATATCTGGCGCTGTTCAATTTCTCGCGAGAGCGATCGACACGAGAAGAAGATTGTCAGGAGGGACAGGAAGAACCACGAGAGTCCCAGTGACCAGTATATGAACATCTGGACACGTCCCTTGATCGTCGAGTCGCCCGTTGCGATGGCATAGGTCAACGGAATCGTCAGCAACAACACGATGATGAAGACGGTCGCGACTTTTGATCGAACACCCTCGGTGATCGTCGTCCGGGCG
Source organism: Phycisphaerae bacterium (assembly GCA_029259995.1). Lineage (GTDB taxonomy): Bacteria > Planctomycetota > Phycisphaerae > UBA1845 > UTPLA1 > ECT2AJA-110-A. The sequence goes on along the minus strand of JAJDEC010000225.1, from coordinate 2,309 downwards.
ATCGCGAAGATCGCGTGATTCGCGCCTCGAATCGTCCAGCCGCCGACCTCGCCGCCTTTTCCTTTCAGTGCATTACGTATCACGAACACGAGGATGAGCAGAAAGATCAGCAGACCGATGCTGATCATGATCATGGAGAAGGTATTGACGGAGTTATCTGCCATCGGAATGCAATCGAGGCTCAGCCCGCGAGAGGCCCTATTTGTTGTCGTTGCCCATCAGCCGATCGAGTACGTCCGACTTGGGCCGCGATGTGTCGTCAATTTTTTTCTTGTCGTCCGCCGGCGTCGTCGCGTCGGCGTCGGTCGCCCCCGATCGTGCGCCCGCCGTCAGTTCGTCGAGCACGTCAGATCGCGCCGCAGGTTTTGATTCGGATTCGACAGGCGTCATCATCGGCGCCTTGGGCGCGTCCTTGCCGGCTTCCACGAGTGACTCGACGAGATCTGTCCCCGTGCGCGTCTCTTTGCGGGCGGAAAGGAATTCCGGCATGCCCGCGGATTCTTCGGCGCCGGCCGTTTCCAACTGCTGCTTCTGGGCGTCGGCGATCACGCGGAAGAAAAGATCTTCGAGGCGATCCGTCGGATGATCGACGCGCATGACTTCGCTGCCCGATTTCCTGATGAGTTCGCTGATCTGCTGGATGGTCCCGGCGTCGAGTTCCCGGGCGAGGATCTGTGTCGTGTCCTGCCGCTTGAGCAATTCTTCGACTGTGCCGACGGCCTGTTGCTTTCCGCCGTACATGATGACGACGCGATCGCAGACGTCCTCGACGTCGGCGAGCAGATGGCTGCTGAGGATGACCGTCTTGCCGCGCTCGGCGAGTTCCTTGATGACATTTTTGACTTTGAGCGTACCGGCCGGATCGAGGCCCGACGTCGGCTCGTCGAGAATCAGCAAGTCCGGATCGTTGACCAGGGCCTGGGCGAGGCCGATGCGTCGCGCCATGCCCTTGGAATAGGTGCCGACTGGACGCTTGCCCGCTTTTTTCAGGCCGACTTTTTCGATCAACTGTTCGGTTCGGCGCTTGCGCTCGTAGCGATCGAGCTTGAACAGGCGGCCGTAATAGTCGAGCGTTTCATAGGCGTTGAGATATCGATAGAGATACGACTCTTCCGGCAGGAAGCCGATCTGCGCCTTGACGGCCGTGTCCGTCGGCATCTTGCCCAGGATTCGCGCGGCGCCGGACGTGGGATAAAGCAGCCCCAGGAGCATCTTGATGGTCGTGGATTTCCCGGAACCATTCGGGCCGAGCAGCCCGAAGACTTCGCCGGGGCGAACTTCCATGTCGAGCTTGTCCACGGCGCGGACCTTGTCCCGACCCCAGAAATCCTGGAAGACTTTCGTCAGCGCGATGCATTCGACAACATTCATGATGAAATCTGATCCGATCGGAACTCGGTCAATCCGGCGATTGTTACAAAGGCTAGCGGGCTCTTACTGCACTGGCAGGAATATCCAGGCTGTCCGTGTCAATTCTGGTGCCCTTGGCGTCGGCGTCCTCACCGATCGGCGGTTCGTCGTCACGTGGAATCGTCAGGCGAATTTCCTTGGCGTGCGGGGGCACGACGATCTTCGTCACGCCGCTGAACGAGAGCGCCATGGCCATCATTTCTTCCGTCTGACGCGAAATGAAGACGCCCGGGTTCTTGATGTACTCCGGTAGGACGGCGACCATCCGGTCGTAGTCGCCCTTGGCGTCCTTGATGATCTCATCCTTGATGGCCTTGGCCTGAAGAATCGTTGACCGCGCGGAACCGGCGGACTCCTCGAGCAGTTTCTCCACGATGATCTGCTGTTCGGCGAGCTGCGTCTGCCGGGCCGCGTCTTTTCCATCGACAGCCGACAGCTCAAGGATCAGGTCGAATTCCCGATCGATGGCCGCGGCGATCTCCTCGTAATTGCCGCCGCAGGCCTGAAGCAGGCGCGCCTGGCCGCGGGATCGCGCCATCGCGATCTGCTGGCTCTTGCGTTGTTCGACTGTGAAGACGCGATCAAACGCTTCCTTCGTCTGTCGCGGCGGCATGATGGCTTCGAGTTCCATTTGTTTGGCCGCAATCACGCCGCCGGAATCGGACAACCGAATGCCCAGCGGCACGCCATCCCGGGAGAGTGCATCGAGCCGCTTCTTCAGATTGCTCTCGATTCCGCGAAGGAAACTGTCCTGGCGATTCTGCAACAGCGCCATCGCTTCCCAGCCCATCGCGGTATCGATGACGGCGTTACGGGCCAGATTTGTCAACAGCGTGTATTCAGGGCGCTGTTGATGCTGCGGTCGCGCCGCCGCACCTTCCACTTCCGGCGCCGGCATG
>JAJDEC010000224.1 GCA_029259995.1 Phycisphaerae bacterium | reverse complement strand
CCGCGCGTTCGTAGATACCGCTCGTGTCGCGCGACTGGCAATAATCCAACGGCGCCGCGCAATGCACAACCAGCAGGCGATCCTCGCCGACGACCTGCCGCGCCCGCTGCCGTGCCGCTTCCGTCGGCGCGACAAACGCCGCGATGCAGATCAGACCGTTGTCGTTCATGACCTTGAACAGCTCCGCCGCGCGTCGCAGGTTTTCAGATCGATCCTGCTGCGTGAAACCGAGATCGCGGCTCATGCCCAATCGCATCGATTGACCGTCCAACACAGCACACGCCCGCCCCATGTCGAACAATCGCCGCTCCAGGGCCCGGGCGATCGTCGTCTTGCCGGAGCCGCTGAAGCCAGTCAGCAGCAGCGTCACGGGTTTCTGGCCGAAGCGCGCCGCGCGCTCGTCGTTCGTCACTTCGCTCGGCCGATCGCTCAGCGTTGCGCTTTGCGGCTCCGTATCCCAGTGATCGCGCCGCGAAGCGTCCGTCTGCGTGGCGAGGATCATCCCCGCGCCCACAGTCACATTCGTCATGCGATCGATGACGATGAACGCCCCCGTCCCACGATTGCGCTTGTAGGCGTCGAAGGCCAGCGGCTGGTTCAGGCGAATCGCACAACGACCGATCTCGTTCAGCGCCAGGTTTTCGGCCGGCTCGCGCTTCAGCGTGTTGATTTCCATGCGATAGCGGATCGATTGGATGGTTCCGATGGCGCCCTTCGTCATCTGCTTGATCGCGTATTGCTTGCCCGGCGACAGCGGCGCATCGGCCATCCAGACAACCATCGCCTCGAACTGATCAGCGACAATCGGCACATTGTTCGGGTGCACGAGCACGTCGCCGCGGCTCACGTCGATCTCGTCTTCAAGCGTCAGCGTCACGGCCTGCGGCGCAAACGCGCTGTCGAGTTCGCCGTCATACGCCACGATCGACTTCACCTTGCTGCGACGCCCCGACGGTAGCGCGACCAGTTCGTCGCCCTTGCGCACGACACCACTCGCGACTGTCCCGCAAAACCCGCGAAAATTCAGATCGGGCCGATTCACATATTGCACGGGGAAACGCAGATCGATCAGGTTTCGATCGCTGGCGATGTGCACATTCTCAAGCAGGTGCATCATCGTGCTGCCCTGGTACCAGGGCATGTTCGGGCTGGGCGTCACGACGTTGTCGCCCTTCAGCGCCGAATTGGGAATGAATCGCACATCGCCAATTTCGAGCCGAGCCGACAGATCCGAGTACTCATTGCGAATCCTGTCATACACATCCTCGCTGTAATCCACGAGATCCATCTTGTTGATCGCAACAACAACGTGTCGAATCCCCAGGAGTGACGCGATAAAACTATGTCGACGAGTCTGCGTCACGATGCCGTGCCGCGCGTCGATCAGAATGATCGCCAGATCGCAGGTCGACGCCCCCGTCGCCATGTTCCGCGTGTACTGCTCGTGCCCCGGCGTGTCGGCGATGATGAACTTGCGTTTCGCCGTCGAGAAGTAGCGATAGGCGACATCGATCGTGATGCCCTGTTCGCGCTCCGCCTTCAGGCCATCTGTGAGCAGCGCCGGATCGAAATCGTCGCCCGTCGTGCCGTGTCGCAGCGAGTCCTTCTTGATCGCGGCGAGCTGATCCTCGTAGATCATCTTCGAGTCGTAGAGCAATCGGCCGATGAGCGTGCTCTTACCGTCATCGACGCTGCCGCACGTCAGCAGGCGCAGCAGTTCCTTGCGTTCATGCTGCTTGAGATAAGCGTCGATGTCGGTCGCGATGAGTTCGGATTGATGAGACATGGTTCGTTCGTACCGTCTGCATTTCGTAGCGTCCGCCCTCCGTGGCGGACGAAGTGCGATCTGACTTCGAATCTCTGCATTCGTTTCGTCGGCCCCCACGGAGGGGGGCCGCTACAGCGCGCAACTCAGAAGTATCCTTCCCGCTTCTTCTCTTCCATCGAGCCCGCCTGATCGAAATCGATCACGCGTCCCTGCCGTTCCGACTGCTTTGTCAGCAACATCTCCTGAATGATTTCCGGCAGCGTCGTCGCCGTCGATTCGACCGCCCCTGTCAACGGATAACATCCCAGCGTTCGAAATCGCACGTGCTTCATCATCGGCGTCTCGCCCGGCTTCAGCGGAAGTCGATCGTCGTCCACGAGAATCAACGTGCCGTCCCGCTCCACGACCGGTCGCTCTGCCGCGAAATACAACGGCACGATCGGAATATTCTCCAGATGGATGTACTGCCAAACGTCCAGCTCTGTCCAGTTCGACAACGGAAAGACGCGAATGCTCTCCCCCTTGTGCACTTTCCCGTTGTAGAGGTTCCACAATTCCGGCCGCTGGTTCTTCGGATCCCAGCGATGATTCCGATCACGAAACGAATAGACGCGTTCCTTCGCCCGCGACTTCTCCTCGTCACGCCGGGCCCCGCCAAAGGCCGCGTCATAACCGCCTTTTTCCAGCGCCTGAAGCAGCCCCTGCGTCTTCATGATGTCCGTGTGCACTTTGCTGCCGTGGCTGAATGGCCCGACGCCGTCGCGAACGCCGTCCTCGTTGATATGCACGAGCACATCCAGGCCCATCTGCTTTCGGATGACCGTCTCACGATGCTCGATCATCGCTCCGAATTTCCATGTCGTATCGACGTGCAGCAGCGGAAAGGGCGGCCGACCCGGATGAAACGCCTTCATCGCCAGCCGCAGCATGACAGCCGAGTCCTTTCCGATCGAATAGAGCATCACTGGATTCTGAAACTCCGCCGCGACTTCGCGAATGATGTGGATGCTTTCGGCTTCGAGCTGTTTCAGATGAGTCAGGCTGTATGTCGTCATGCGATCCCGGGGACTATGCGACGCAGTTTCACCGATCGCCGCAGACGCGACTCGCGTACTGCAACGACGTCAAAGACGGCATTGTAGAGTATACTGCCGGTCGTGCAGCCGCCAACATCGTCCGACTGGATGCACACACAGAGGCAGGCAGACGCGCATGAAAGAACGCAACTCGACGATCACGATCGATCTCGGCCGGCGATCCTACGACGTTCACGTCGGCCCCGGGCTTCTCGACTCACTCGGCGACACGATTCGTCCTCACTCCGACGCAAGCCGGATCACGATCGTGACCGATCAGAATGTCGCTCGGCATTACTCCATCCGGGCTGTCGAATCGCTCGAGGCTGCCGGATTCGCGACGAAGACCATTACGATCCCGCCCGGCGAATCTTCGAAATCGCTCTCAATGGCGGCCCGCCTCTACGACGGCCTCGCCGAACGAAAGCGCGGCCGCAACGACCCGATTGTCGCCCTGGGCGGCGGCGTCGTCGGCGATCTCGCCGGATTCGTCGCCGCCACATGGATGCGTGGCGTCCCGTTTATTCAGTGCCCGACGTCCACGGAAGCCATGATCGACGCAGGCGTCGGCGGCAAGACGGCCGTCAACCACGAAAGCGGCAAGAACCTGATCGGTGCGTTCCATCAGCCAATCGCCGTGGTCATTGATACCGATACAGTCGCAACCCTGGAACGTCGCGACTACTTCGCGGGGCTCGCCGAATCCATCAAGCATGCGCTGATCTCTGATTCGGACCTGCTTGCGTGGCACCAGGCAAACCGTTCTCACCTTGTCGATCGGGATCCGACGACGCTCACGGAACTCGTGATCCGCAACTGCCGGATCAAGGCTGACGTGGTTCAGGCGGACGAACGAGAAGAATCGGTCGACGAGCCGGGGCGCGCCGTCCTGAATTTCGGCCACACCGTCGGTCACGCGCTGGAAACGCTCAGCGCCGGCGCACTGCGGCACGGTGAGGCCGTCTCCATTGGAATGACCGCGGAACTCGCCATGAGCGTCCGCCATCTCGGATTCCCGCGGGCGTTGGCCCAAACGGCCGAATCGCTACTCCTTGAATTGCAACTACCTGTAAATACTGCAATTAGGCTCGAACCGGCAGACATATATGCGTCAATGCTGGGCGACAAGAAGAATCGATCATCGGACATTCGATTCGTACTTCTCCGAGATCGCGGCGATCCCGCCTGGTATTCAGTCAGATCATTGGACCAGGTTTCCGACGAGCTGTGCGATATTATTGGACGCTGATCCTACCACGGTTTGATACCAGGTTTCGAGCGTCCCAAAAGGGTCAGGCATTGCGTGTTCAGACCGCCTGCAAACGGAATATTGTGAGCACCAGACGTTGATTTCACGCAACACGATCGCGTATCATCAGTGCTGAGAATGAACCCTGAAGCGGGGTAGCGCGCATTAATTGCCGCCTCGCACTCCGGCTTCGGTTCGCAAGGAATGCGTAAGGAAAGCGGAAAGAATGCATAAGATACGAATCAATACTCTTGCTGCGGGTTTCGCACTGCTCTTCGGCTGTGCCGTCGCCCAAGCGGACTCGATCAATTACGGCGACTTCTTCCAGGTCGGCCCCGGTGCCGTTCATTTCCTGAACGTCACGGAGGCGTCGGCCACGGACCCGTACCCGGCGAATGATCCGCTCTACGGCGCGCCCATCGTTGACGCCAATCGATTGATTTTCACGCCTCTTACGTTCGCCTCGTTCGCCGCAAATGGCATGGCGGACACGACGTCCGGTACGTTGAGCATGATCATCCGCGCTGATGTGGGTCAGTTCCTCAACTCGATCTTCATTCGCGAAACCGGCGACTTTTCACTTCTCGGCGTAGGTACGCCGGCAACCTCCGCCACTATCAACGGGCTGCTTACAATCACAGAGCTCGCGCCCGGTTCGTCACCGACGATCACATCCACATTGGACGTGCTCCCCGACGCCCCTTATGCGCTCCCGGATGATATGGAAGGCGAATTCGTGGCGACGACCGAGATTGATATTTCGGGGCTCGGCATTACGGAAGTTGTGCTGAATTTCAATAACAATCTCCAGACGACGTCCGAAGCCGGAACGGTCTCGTTCATCGCCAAGAAGACCGTCGTGATCACAGTGAATCCGGAAATCCCGGAACCGGCGACACTGAGCCTTCTCGCCATCTCCGGCGTGGTTCTGCTTCGCCGCCGATCGCGCCGATAACACTCGACGCCAGATCAATCAATCATCAAAGACCCGCGAATCGTCGCGGGTCTTTTTTTCGCGCCCATCGCGATCTTCCCAACGTCCATTTGTGCGGCTCGCCGAAAACACCGGCATTCGCTTTTCTGGGACGTCGTGGAATTCTCATCGACATTCGATTCCCGATCGTTATTCGACCTTGAATCCACGTCTCCAGCACTCATACGATCTGGCAGGAAAAACACACTCACTGGGTGCAACGCCATCTCGGCCGCATCCAGGCAACGCACACCGATCCTTTGGGGGGAATCCGATGCGTATTACCACGTTTGCATCCGCGCTGTGTCTGATCGCGTTATCTTCAACAGCCATGGCCGCACCCATTAACTATGGCGACTTCCTCGGCGCAGGCGTCGGCGCGGCCGACTTCCTCGACGTGACGGAAGACTCAGGGACCGACATGACGCCGCTGTTTCAGGCGCCGTTCGCCGGCTCGAACAGTCTGGACTTCGTGCCCGGCACTTTCGCATCGTTCGCCTCGAACGGAGCCACGGATTCGACCATCGCCACGCTCTCCATGACTATCCGCGCGGACGCCGGGTTCCAGATCGGCCGGATCATCATCGATGAAACGGCAGATACGACGATCAGCGGCGTCGGGACCAACGCATCCTTTTCGTCGATTGCAACGGCGATCACGATCGTGGATGTGGTTCCGGGACTCGGCGGCGTCATCAACAACGACGTGGCGTTTGCTCCGGGCAGCCTCTTCGAACTTCCGCCCGCGATCTTCGTCGATATCAACGGTGATCTCATCATCGACTTGTCGGGATTGGGAATCACGGAGGCCAGCTTCACGCTGTTGCACACGCTGCTCGCAGGCAGCGAGATGGGCACGACGTCGTTCATTCAAAGCAAGACATTCGGCATCGATGTCGAGTCCATTCCCGTGCCGGAACCGACGTCGATCGCCCTGCTCGGCATCGCGTCGATCGGCCTGCTTCGCAGGAAGAGGATTTGATAGTTTTGAAGCTCGGGACATCGCCTGATGTCGATCAGCGATCCGTCTTGTGCCTGCCTGGGCTGACACGGCCACGCGACAAACCAGCGTCATTCAGCCACCGCCCGCAAACACGCGGGCGACTTTTTGGGTTCATCACGGAATTCCGGGGAACGCGACTTGAGCGTAGGGGAACGCGACTTGAACGGACTCACGCCGCACGCTGAAGGCGTGCAATAAGTGAGCCCAGGGCAAGTGCAGCCCGCGAAGCGGGCAATCGCAGCCCTGGGTTGCGGATCAAACCATGAGCCAAGCACTGAAAGTGCGTCATAGACTTGGCGCTGTCACGAAGTCTGCAGCACACATGACGCATCGCATGCATGAATTCACTTCCCGGAATTCCGCGATGAACTTTTTTTTTAGGATCATCACGGATGTACGGGACGACGGCGTATCAAGCGCTGGAAATTGGATTGTGCGTCGCGGAGGATCCCGGAGGGATCCATTGAGCCTTCAGGCGCTGGACGACGCTCTTGAATAGGTTTTGCCGCCCGGAGGGCGGACGAACGATGGGCCTGCCGCATTTCGTCCGCCCTCCGGGCGGAAACGCGCAACGTGCACGTAGAACAGGGATTGAAATCCCTGCCTATCATCGTCCGCCCTCCGGGCGGGACCGACTTGGAATTGCGCCGAAACGTCGCAGGGATTAGGTTGAGTTCGATAAGCAAATAGCTTGGTTCACGGCGTTGTCCGTAGGGACGGAATGCGTACCACGCGCCTGTCTCATGTCGTCCCTACCGGGACTTGGTGGAATGCAATCGCCGAGTCGACACGAGCCGTCAACGGTCCCCGCGAACGCACGGGCAGTCTTTTCTTAGCCGCCAATGCCGAGGCTCGCCATCCATCGACTGCCCGAGCCAGGCGAACCGTCGCCGACCAGCGCTGCCGCAATCTCCGAAATCGCCTTTCGAACCGGATTCCGTGTCGCGACAGGTTCTCCCAGATCGCTCGCTGCGCCCACTGACTTGTAGTGGTTTGGCACGAGACCGATGGGTTTCTTGTTCACTCGCTTTTCGAGCTGCTCTTCCGTCACGGAGTGAATTTTGGTGTTGTAACGATTGATGACGAATTCGATTTGATCCAGAGACACACCGAATTCAAGAAGTCCATCCGTCAGCCGCCCAGCGTTGATCACGCCGGCGACCGTCTGTTGACAAACGATGATCAGCTTGTCGCAGAGTTCGATCGCGCAACCGGTCCTTGCATCCAGCCGCCGCGGCAAATCCAGGACGACAAACGGAAACCACGTCGAAATCAAACCGACGATTTCCTTCAACGCAGCCTCGTCGATTTCCTGCGCTTCCTGAATACGGGCAGGTCGCGGCAACACGGAAACCCCGGACGGTAATTCGATCATCACGTCTTCGACGTTCTGGCGATCCAGTACGTCAAACTGGCACAAGTCATGGATCGTGTGTCGTGGACTCAGGTCCCAGGACTTGGCGACCATGCCGAATTCGAAGTCGACGTCGATCAACGCCGTCGTCTTTGCGCGTTCCGCGAGGGCCATGCTCAAGTAACAGGATAGCGTTGTCGCACCCGCGCCGCCCATTGATCCGATGACAGCAATCGTGCGCGAATCGACATCCGAGGCCACGGCCGGCGCCGGTGCATCCTGCAACGCCCCGGTCAGCGCTGTGGTCAGATCCATTCGATCTATGGGTCGGGACGCGAATTGCTTACAACCCGCGCGCTGCGCCTGGATAATCCGATTGACATCGCTCGATCCCGTTACGCCGACGATGGCGAGATGGCTCTTCATTTCCAGCGATTCAATAATGACGTCAATGGCATCGTGCACATCGAGATCCAGGATCAATGCGCAAATGTCCTCGGCGCCGATGGACGTGCGAAGTTCTTCGCGCGTCGACGTGCTGACGGCGACATCAAAACCGTCGAGCTGCTTTACGACGGTGTCTTCAATTCCATAGATGCAAATTCTGCGCGTTGCCACGGAGCGTCCTCCTGTTGATCAACGACCTTCGTAAGTCAGATCAACTCTACAATTCGATTATCGAGCGTAGGAGGCGTCTGCTTGCGATCATTCGCATTTCCGCTTGTCCGATAAGGCGTTGGGCGATCCACGTACGAAAAAACGGACCATTCATTTCTTATGGGCCGCTATGCCGGCTCCGATATATCGCATGCCCGATAGCTTGCGATCGCCGCGTTGGCGCCGATC
>JAJDEC010000223.1 GCA_029259995.1 Phycisphaerae bacterium | reverse complement strand
ACGGCGAGGCGGACGGACTCCCAGGTCTTGGATTCGAGCGCGGCGAGAAACTGATCGAACTCGTGATAGATGCCGGCGTTTCCGGAATGGGCTCGATCGTCGGCTTCTCGCTTCCTGGCAAACTGGACGGATTGGCGTCGACGTTGGTTGAGTGATTCCAGGGCGCTTCTTTCGTCGTTCTTCATGGCGGCGCCGAGGTTGGCGACAAGCCGCGAGATTTCGCGCTGCGAGTTTGCGAGTTCGTCCTGTGTGTGTTTTGAATCATCGGCGGCGAACAGACGCGTTTTCTCGTTCTGGACGGCGCTTCGCAGGCGGCCGATCTCTTCGACGCGCACACGGGAGACACTGAATGAGTCGGCCGCGTTTCCAAAATACACAGTTGTGTAAAAGAGCGTGAAGAGAATTGTTCCGGCGAGCGTCGCTTCGAATGCGATCAGCAACAGTGCGCATTTCGTTCGGATACTCATGATGCGTCCATGTGCCGAATCGGACTGGCCCGGGCGACGATAGGGAGTTCGAGTTGATGCGTGTCAGACATTTGTGCGTTCGATGCGCGCGAGTCGTGTCTGGATCAAGGCACGTAATCCCATCGCCACGAAGGCTCCGTCAAAGGTGATTGCGATGATGCGACATGTCCGCCGATGAAGGCCACGTTCAGCCGATTGCCGTGCCGCATCGATGGATACCAGTATTGACCCGTCGCGTAGAGATCCGCAATGCCGGACACGGGCGGCGCCATGTAGCTGGATTCATGCCCGGCGGCGACGGCCTTCTCGCCATCGACGTCGATCAACAGCGGCGTATTCGGATAGGACAAGACGCGTGATGACAGCTGCGTGATGCCGGGGTTGACGCCGTCCCGCCAGAGTCGTCGATTGAAGGCGAGACTGACATTCTTCGGCGGCCACAATGCGCCCTGAAACGCCGTCAGCCCCGGGCGGCGCGAGAGATCGGTCGGTCCCGCCGGGCACATCATCGGCTCACGATCCCGATAGGGCACAAGTGCGTTGGGGCCGGCGTCCCAGTATTCATCGATTCGATACATGCTGTCCTGGAAGTCGTCGATATAGAACCGATCCGGCCCGAGTTGTTCGCTTTCGCCGCGGGATCGCGCCGTGAAGTCATCGGCGAAGAGGCGGAATTCGAACGCGACGCCCTGCATCTGGCTGATGCAGCGGAGATTGAGACCCGCGCGGCGGCTGGCGCTGAGCGCCGATGAAAGCAGACCGAGCAATACGGCGATGACGGCGATCACGACGAGGACTTCGAGCAGCGTAAACGCGGCGCGCGCATCAACTGCATCGCGAACACGTCGCCGTTGTTGTGAACACAGGATGTGTCGTCGTCGGTTCAATTCAGTCTTCCAGCAATCGCTCGACGAACGCTTGTATGTCGAGTCCGTTCAATCGGTCATCGTGGTTCATGTCACAAAATTGCAGTCGTGAACGTGCAGCGCGTTGCGAGCAGCTCAGGGCATCCGGATCGCTCGCGCCGCCGCTCGCCGCGCATACGGACGGCGTCATGTCGCTGCAGCCATCAGACAGGCAGCACGCCGCGCTGATCGACTCGGGAAGCGAACACGAATTGTCCGTGCAGCTCGATCCTCCTCCGCCAAACATTCCGCCGATCGATGTGCAGTTGGCTTCGCTCGCGATGAAACAAATGGCCGATTGTGCGAAGCCGGTCAGGCAGCACGCGCCAGTCGTCGCGAAGCTGTTCCCCGTGAGTGAGTCGATGAAAAGCGGTATGTCCAGTCCATCGGCGCTGCCATCCTCGTTGAAGTCTGCATCTGAAATCGCCGTTGGATCCGTGACGCGCCCAAGCAGGATATCAACGAATTCAGGCGGCGTGAGTATGGGCGACAGTGGGTTCTGGCAGGGGACGGCGGATGTCCCGCACTGACTGCCGACACCGGAGAAGGATCCGCCCTGAACGGCGCACTCCTGATCCGACAATCGCACACATTGTTCGCCAGTGATTCCCGGAATCGACACGCAACATGCGCCGATCGACGCGCCGCCGACGAAGCAACTATTGGGCGTGCAATTGACGCCGACAGGTTCCGGGACGCCGCCCGAGATGATGCAATCGAACGTGGGAAGTTCTCGACAACCGAATCCGGGGATGCAACAGGCTCGGACGGAAACGTTGCCGCATTGAGAATTCGCGCAGGATGTTGTTTCGCCGAGAAACGTGCCGCCGGACTGGAAGCAGGCAGCCGATGTCGAGTCGAGGCACGAGAGTGCGCCGCCGGACGGGAGGCAACAGGCGCCGCCTGCATTGGGTGACGGGCATCCGATTTCCTGGCACGATGTCGCGTTCGGATAGGGGATGCCGCCTTGATTGACGCAATCGTTCATGTCAATCATCAGGCATCCCGCGAAAGGACTACAGCAATAGACCGGATCCGTCGGCGTCGTGCAGCCGATCTGGGGATCACTGCATTGTGTGCCGATGCCCTGAAAGGCGCCGCCCTGATTCTGGCAGCTCGGCGGCGACATCTGCTGACACGGGCTGGCGGGTGAATTGAAACAGCATGCGCCGACGCTGATGAAGGACTCGCAGTTTAGATTCGGATCGCCGCACTGTGTGTTGGTTCCCAGGAATGTTCCCGCGACCTGGACGCAATCGGCGAGCGTCGCGTCGAAGCAGACGGTCGTCGGGGTTCCAAATCCGAACGCGCAACACGCGCCGACGGGGAATGTGCAGCCGTCCGTGACACAGGATGTGCCAGCACCCTGGAACGCGCCGCCCTGATTGACGCAATCCGACTCCGTGCCATCGAAGCAGAGATCCGGGCCGAAGGGCGCCACATTGCAGCACGCGCCGACTGACGTGTTTGCGTTGCTGCACGCGGAAGGCGGGGGCGCAGCGCCGACGAGGATCGATGCGAACGCGTCGGCGTCGAGCAGATCGACGACGCGATCCTTGTTGATATCCCCGTCCAGCGGAATGGCGTCGAAATCGTCGGCGTCGACGACGCCGTCGTTGTTGACATCGAACATGCTGAAGTTCGGACCAAAGTCCTGCAACGTAATTCGTCCGTTGACGGCGTTGTCGATGTCATACGGCGGCAGGCCGTCATGCTGCTGAACAAACAGGTCGAACTCGGCCAGGTCAAGCACCGTGACGAAGCCATCGCCGTCGAAATCCCCGAGCGTTGCGCTGGGGAATGCGTCCGTCCACGTGATGAACGCGCCGGTGATATCCTGGGCCGCCAGCGACATGCCGACGTGACAGTTGATTCGCCATTGCGTCGCATTCAGAAAATTCGACGGATTCTGCGTTTCCCATGGCGCGATCAGCGGAAAGGCGGGATGATCCCGAAGCTGTGGGTTCAGATTAAGCACACTCGAATGAAGATCAAGCAACGCCTCCTGAACGGAACTCTGGTTCGTGCTGTTCCCGTCGGGTGATTGGACGACTTG
>JAJDEC010000222.1 GCA_029259995.1 Phycisphaerae bacterium | reverse complement strand
CGCCGACGCCATCTTCGCCGAACCCATGACGATCACGGGATCGATCGGCGTCGTCGGCGGCAAGTTTGTCACCAAGGGCTTCTGGGACTGGGCCGGCATCTCCACCCACGAATATCAACGCGGCAAGCTCGCCGACATGATGAACACCAATCGCAAATGGGAGCCCGACGAGCGAAAAGTCATCGAAGGCATGATGTATCGCGTCTATGACGACTTCAAAAATCGCGTCGTCAGTGGCCGCAAGGGCAAACTGACGGACGACATCGAGAAGCTGGCCGGCGGCCGCGTGTATACCGGCGCTGACGCCATCAAGATCGGCCTCGTCGACAAGCTCGGCGGCTTTACCGACGCCATCAAGCACGCCGCCGACGAAGCGGAAATCAGCGATTATGAACTTCGCGTCTTCCCGCGACCCAAGTCGCCGTTTGATCTGCTGGCCGAAGTCTTCGGCGGCAAGAAGAAGGCCGACAAGTTCGTCTCCGGCGGTCTGCAGTCGCTGCCGATGGTCTCCGGCGCCGTCGAGGCGATCCGCGCCGTGGATCCGCAGAAGGCGCGCATCACGGTCGATTTCCTGCGACAAGTGGAAATGATGCAGAACGAAGGCGTCCTTCTCGTCAGCCCGACATCGACGATGCTGCTGAACAACTAGCGGCGAAGGGAAATGCGTCGAGCGTGTTGCATCGACGAACAGGACTTGAGGATGTGAACGCGGAATCAGGAATATGAAGTCTCAAATTTCAGATTTCAAATTTGAGATTCTCGATGCGAAACACCAGACTACCTGGAACCTGCTGAGGAACTGAACTGAGAGACACGATCGCTGGTCGCAACGAGGCGGATCGGAGGCGTTGAGTCGCCCCCTATTCGCCGCAGCGACGACCGATCACACGATACCCCACTCCACCCTCTGGCCCGGTCGCCTGGTCCCTCACACAAACCAGGCGGTCGGGCCAACTTTCTTTGATCCGAGTCCGCGATTGATGGGAGACAACACAAGGGGAGTGCAGGCGTCTCGCCTGCAAGAAGCCCGAGGACTCGTCGACGTCTCGCCCGCAAGAAAAGGTTCATCACGAGTTTGCGGGGACCGTTGACGGCTCTTGTCGACGCGGCGGCGGCATTCCACAAAGTCCCGGCAGGGACGAAATGAAAATAGCCCAACCTTTTGAAGGCTGGGATTGCGACGAGCGTTTTCCCTCGCAATGCCGTCCCGGAGGGACGGCGTGAGCCAGGCGCGTGGCACTCATTCCGTCCCAACGGGACGGAAGTTGGTACTTGGAGCGTGCCCCAGCGATAAATCGTTGGGCTATTCTCAATGGATCCCTCCGGGATCT
Source organism: Phycisphaerae bacterium (assembly GCA_029259995.1). GTDB lineage: Bacteria > Planctomycetota > Phycisphaerae > UBA1845 > UTPLA1 > ECT2AJA-110-A. The sequence continues at coordinate 7,192 of JAJDEC010000222.1, read as the reverse complement.
TTCGCAGCGCACAATCCAACATTCAGGGTGTAATACGTCGTCGTCCCGAGATTCCGTGAAGAACAAAAAGAACAAGGATTGGCGGGCGAGACGCCCGCACTCGCCTCCAAGCTCAATCTCTCGCGAATCAGTGAATCAATACGCTAGAATAATGTCATGCCCTTCGACATCGACGCCATCCCGACGCCCGATCTCGGCCTGCGATGCATGAAATGCAGCTACCCGCTGGGCGGATTGATGGAGCGAAAATGCCCCGAATGCGGCACGGCCTACGAATACGAGTCGTTCGTGCCCAAGGGCGACTTTCCGGCCCTGATCGCCGACGGTAAGGAAGTGTTGTTGACGCCGGAAGTCCGGGATGCGCTGCGTCGCGTGAAGATTCCATTCGTCGAAGTGACGGGCGCCGCCGCCCAGCTCTACGGGCTCTACTCCGCAACGCACAAGGATACGCGCGTGGGCGTCCTCCGCAGCCTTTACTTCGAAGCTGTTGACGCCGTTCGCAAACTGAAGGACGGCGTGTTCGAGCTTCCGCCGCATGATCCGGGCGCCGACTGGATCTGCCCGACATGCAGCGAAGAAAATCCAGGGATGTTCGAAATCTGCTGGCAATGCGAAACGAATCGCCCGACAAGTGACGCCAGTCGCGTTTGACGAGGCATCACGTGGCCGCCGCGTCCAAGCTTCCCTATACTGGGCCGATGATCACTCATCCGGCACGCCGCAGCAAACTGAATTCTGAATCCCCATGCGTCCTGCGCGCCTGGGCTCGCGCCGCGCTCGTGTCCGTCATCGCCGTCGCCGTTCTCGGATGCGGCCCCGATGATCCGGACGCGTCCGACGGACACACTGACAAAAAGGCATCCATGACGACCACGCAGCCATCGCCCACGGAACACAAACACACGAATCGGCTCATCCACGCGACGAGCCCCTATCTCCTACAGCATGCCCACAATCCCGTGGATTGGAATGAATGGGGCGAAGAAGCCCTGGCACGCGCAAAAAAGGAGAACAAACCGATCTTTCTCTCGATCGGGTATTCGGCCTGTCACTGGTGCCACGTCATGGAGCGCGAGAGCTTCGAGAACGAAGAGATTGCCGCCGTCATGAACGAGCATTTCGTGTGCATCAAAGTCGATCGCGAAGAGCGCCCCGACCTGGATGACATCTACATGAGCGCCACACAGGCGCTGACGAAGAGCGGCGGCTGGCCGATGAGCGTCTGGCTGACGCCGGATCTCAAGCCCTTCTACGCCGGCACCTATTTCCCACCCGAGTCGCGATACAATCGCCCGGGCTTCAAGGATGTCCTCCTCTTCCTGCACGAGGCATGGAACGACAAGCACGACCAGGTCATCGAACAGGCGAACATGCTGACCGACGCCGTTCGCCAGATCACGAGAACACAGGCCGGTACGTCCTCGCTCCCGTTCGAGGCAGTCGGCAACGCGGCCGAATCCGTGGCGCGGCAATTTGACGCGGCGCGCGGCGGCGTCGTCAGCGGCGGCACCAACAAGTTTCCACCGTCGATGGCCATGAATCTCATGCTCCGCGCCTACGATCAGACCGTCTGGAACGGCACGCCGAATGACTTGTTCCTCAGTCGGACGGAAACCACGCTGGAGAACATGGCCTACGGCGGAATCTACGATCATCTCGGCGGCGGCATCGCGCGATACTCGACGGATCCCGACTGGCTCGTCCCGCACTTCGAGAAGATGCTTTACGATCAGGCCCTTGTCGCCGACATCTATCTCGACGGATATCGGCTGACGAAGAAACCTCTCTACGCCGAGACGGCGCGCAGCATTCTGGATTACGTCATCGCCGATCTGCAAAGCCCCGAAGGCGGCTACTACTCCGCGCGGGACGCCGACAGCGAGGGCGAGGAAGGCAAGTTCTACGTCTGGACGCGACAGGAGATCGACAGCGTCCTGGCGGGCGACGCCGATTTGTTCTGCACGTATTACGACGTATCGCCCGGCGGCAACTGGGAAGGCCACAACATTCTCAATGTTCCCAACGAACCTGCCGTCGTTGCCAAACGATTCAACATGTCCGAGGCGGACCTGCGCCAACGCCTCGAATCGGCCCGCGCCAAACTCCTCGCCCTTCGCGCCCAACGCGTGCCGCCCATGCGGGATGACAAGGTCCTCTCCGGCTGGAACGGCCTGATGATCGCAAGCATGGCCAAGGCCGGCAGCGTGCTCGACGAACCGAAGTACACGGCGTCGGCGATCCGGGCGGCGGACTTTGCGTTGGCCAAGATGACGAACGAGAAGGGCCGACTCCTGCGCTCCTATCGCGAAGGCCGCGCCCACACGCTCGGCTATCTCGACGACTACGCGTTCATGATTGACGCAGCCCTCAATCTCTTCGAGACGACCAGTGATCTCAAATGGCTCGATGTCGCAGCCAAGCTCAATGACGACTTGATGAAGCACTATCGCGACGACACGGGCGCCTTTTTCTTTACGGCCGACGACGCCGAGCAGGTGCTGGTTCGAATGAAGAGCGCCAGCGACAACGCCGTCCCCGCCGGTAACTCCGTGCAGGCGATGAACCTGCTTCGATTGGGCGTCCTGCTCAATCGGCCGGATCTGACGACGGAAGCAGAGAAACTCCTGACGTACTTCGGCGACAAGGCGCGATCCATGCCCTTCAGCTCCGAGCGATTGCTCGCGGCCGCCGATTACTTCCTGCGTCGCCCGAAGGAGATTGCCATCGTCTGCACCAAGGCCAGCGAGGCCGACGCCCGGAAAATGCTTGATGCCGTCTGGCAGAACTACGTTCCCAACTTCGCCGTCGCCCTGCTTGTTGAAGACGGCCCGAACGCCGACGCCATGCGCAAGAAGATCGAGTTGCTGAAGGACAAGAAGTCCATCGACGGCAAGGCCACGGCCTACGTCTGTGAGAATTTTGCCTGCCAGGCGCCGACGACGGATATCAACAAGTTGATGAATCAGATCATTTCCGCAAAAATCGCGGAATCGCGGCGCTAGTCATCTGAATGCCGCACGTTCATCGCGATGCTCGCCACGGACGGCCATCGCAGCTCGTCCCGCGCCACGCGGACCGACAAAGGAGACGATAATGTTCACGCAGACGATACTCGCAGCCGCGCTCTTGATCGCATCTAGTGCGCCGCTTCAGAACGCTGATTCCAGGAACGCCGGCCAGATGCGCGAAGTCGACACGCCGCCGGCGAAATCCACTGACGGATCGAATGCATCAGCGCCCAAACCCGCGACGCCGATTACGGCCAATCAATCCGCGACCGGCGACAAGCCCGCAGTCAATGCCGCAAGTACGGACGGCAGTTCGATCCGCCCAGCGCCCCCGCGTACTGGATCCATCGATGGTCCTGAGCCACGACGACGCACTTCGCCCAGCGACGTGCTGAAGCGCCTCCAGAAACGACAGGATACCGATCGCGCCATCATCCCGCCGCAGACGCCGGGAACAACGCGCGTCAAACGCACGGCGATCTCCGAGGCGGCGATCCCTGACAATTCGATTCGCCCCGTGGATCGCAAGCTGATGCCCGACGGATCGAGAATCGTCGATCGTGCCGGTCGGCTGACGCGCGACGGCGACTTTCTGACGTACACGTTCGAAAGCCGCGGAGAAGGCCCCGTCGAAGTACCGTTGCGCCTGATTCCGAATCGTCTGCTTGAAGACATGGAGATCATCGCCGAGGGCGGTCGCAAATCCGTCGTCTTCGTCGTCAGCGGCGAAGTGACGGAGTATCGCGGCGTCAACTACCTGATGATTCAGAAACTGCTGATCCGCCCCGAACTCGGAAACTTCCGCTGAAACGACTCGACTGAGGACGCATCGATCGCGATCCGCCTCGCGATCTTGTTGGACGCACTTGGCATTCATTGGCGTGATGCTGATTGCGCCACCCCAATAGATCATTCAATCTGAATCGACATCTGTCATGCCCAACGTCAAGATCATCGGCGTGCATCCGCTGGACGTCTCGGACGAGATGTTCGATCAGGCTGTCACGGAGCAGCATGGCCTGATTGCGCTGGATCTCGATCAGGATCGTCGCGAGCGGGCCGTCTCCATGACGAGCGCCGGCCTCTCGTCGATCGCCGTCATCGAACTCGTGATCACGGATCGCGATCGTCACATGTACATCGGGGACTTCGGTCAGTCCGCATCGGGCTATCAACTCGGGCCCAATGATGAAGTCGCGAGCTTTGAAGTGTTTCTCAACGACGACGGCAACGAGCGCGTCGCGAACTACTACGAGGACATCGCCGGCACGCGCGTTCGCCTTGCATTCGTACTTCACGACCATCGGCCGAGGCGGCCACTGTTGACCCCTTATGGACCAAAGGAACTGCCGCTATTGACGCCCCTTCCGATGCGGCTTCGGCGGCTCGTACAATACACGCCGCGCTAGGGGAATCGCGGTTCCGAATTTCCGTTGGTTGAAAAAATCGGCGTCGGAGTCTTCATTCGTTCATGAAGCTGCCTGTCATCATCCCCGAGATCAAGTCACAGTCCTGGAGTTGCCGGGCCTGCACGAAATGCTGCCGGGAACTCGTTGTGCATCTGACGGCCGACGATCGGCGGCGCATCGACGAACAGGGCTGGAGCCAAAAGCTCGGCACGGATCCCTATGTACGGCATTCGAGCGGGATCGTCCTCAATCATGTCCCGGGTGGCGGCTGCGTCTTTCTGATGGACGATGGCAAATGCCGGATTCACGCCGATCTGGGAATGCAGGCCAAGCCTCTGGCATGCCAGATCTACCCGTTCACACTCGAGCGTGAATCGGATTCGTTGCGTGCCGGCCTGCGCTTCGATTGTCCGACCGTCACACGAAGCGAAGGCGTGGCGCTGGCGTCACATCGACGGGACATTCAGTACGTCGCAGACACAATCTGCAAGAAAACGCCGGCTCTGTTTCGCGACGAGCCCGACGACGTCGCCTTCGCACATAACTTGATGATCGATCGATCCACGCTGGATCGAATCCTGACACGCCTGGACAAGTGGATCACCAATGAGCGTCGATCCTTTGACGAACGAATCACGGGGCTTCACATCATTGTCTCGACGCTCAACCAGGCGCAGCTCAGTCGATTCGACGGCCCGCGCCTCGCGGAACTGATCGACATGCTGTCGGACGATCTGCCGAACGCCGTCGTGGAATTTGACGACGGCTCGTCCGATCCACTCAGAACGCAGACCAAGCTCCTGCATCAGGCCGTGTTCGCCCACAGCATGTATTTGCAATTTGCCGAGTCCCGCATGGGATACTGGCAATCTCTCCGATTTCGGTTTCGACAGCTGAAGCTCGCCAGAATCATGCTGGGCGGCAAGGGCGTCATTCCCCAGCTGCGCCCCGAAGAAGGCAAGGCGACATTCGAGCAGATCATCAACATCGAGCCGATACCCACGAACGACGCGGCCGAAGCCGCAAACCTGCTCACGCGATATCTGCAATCGCGAATTTCCAATCACGGCGGTTTCGGCGCCGCCTATTACGACTGGCCGATGCTCAACGGACTCGGAGCGGCATTGCTGTCGATCGCCGTTATCGGATGGTTCACCCGTCGAAACGCCGCAACGGCCGGGCGTGTCGAAATGACGATCCAGGACCTGCGGGACGCCGTTTCCACGGTGGATCGCACCGCCGGCCGCGCACCGGAATTGGGGGCGAAGTCAGCCAGGCTTCGCCAGAATCACCTGACGCACGAAAACGGTCTGATCCGTTTGATTCGTCGATATCGCATTCTCTGAAACCCCAGTACGGCCATCCGGCAATCCGGTGATCCTCCGAATCGAGTCTGATCCTCGATTGCACTATCGACGGCAAGGGGTTGAACTCGATATCATCCTCATTCGAACAACATGAGTTTGTCCCCATTACAGCTGGCTGAATTGTTTACCGATCTGGTTCGGCGGCATCCGATCCGCGCCGTGCATATCGCCGGCGATACGTTGGAGCCGCCGGAGCTCGCCTTCGTCGTCCACTTTCCGATCCTGGCCATTCCCATTCGAGGCCAATACGAAGTCGAAATCGAACGTGACGACGAAATCGTCAAGATCCGCGCCCGGCCCGGCGAAGCCGTCTTTTCGCCGCCCGACTGCTGGACCAAACCCACGTGGCGGCCGCCGATGGAAGCCATCCACTTGACCTTCGGCAAGCAGCATGTCGGCGCCAGTCGCGTCGTCAGCAAACGCGACAGTGACAGCACAGTGGTCGCCGAAAAGCTTGCCGTTCCACGATCATTCGGCGGCCCCGCACACAAGACACTCGATGCCATCCTGGAACTTGTGCGCAACGATCGACGATCAGCGGCCCTGTCCCATTTGTCGAACGGATTGTTGTATTGCATCGCCCACGAGTTGCGCCGAACGGGTACCGACACGACGAGCAAGTCTCGACGCCTCTTTCAGAATCTCTGCGTTTTTCTTCAGCACAACTATCACGAACCCGTGACGCGGGATTCCGTCGCGGGCCGCTTCAGAATCACACCCAATCACGTGTCTCGCATCTTCAAGTCTGAAGGAAACACACGTTTTACCGATTACCTGACGGCAGTACGAATCGATCGTGCGAAGCTCTTGCTCCGTCGCTATCCGTTCACCGTGAGTGAGGTCGCCGTTCGCTGCGGGTTCGCAGACGTCGGCTATTTCTGCCGCGTCTTCAAGCGCGTAACGCGACAATCGCCCAGCGCATTTCGAAATACGCCGCCCAGTGCAGAATGATCGACGACATGATGCATGATTCCGCTGCATGAACTTTATGCAATCAGTCACATCGTAGATATTCGAAACCATCAATGAGAGACTCGGGAAGTCCTGCGCGAGTCGTAGAATCATACCGATCTGCCAGCCGATTGTTACATTTGTCCAGTCAATGGCTCGATTCTCACGCTTCTGCACGATTGTCCCATCGGATAAAATGCATCAATCAGCAAGGGGCGACCGACACATAAATCCGACGGATCTGAGAGTATCTGTCCAATTAGGAAGGTGCCGCATGCCTGAGTATCGACGCGCATTCACGCTGCTTGAGTTGCTCGTAGTCATCGCCATTATTGCAATCCTGATCAGCGTTTTGCTGCCGTCCCTCAGTGCGGCCCGCGCCAACGGTCAGGCACTTGTTTGCGGAACCAACGTTCGGGAACTCGCGGCGGCGCAGTATCTCTACGCGACCGACAAC
>JAJDEC010000221.1 GCA_029259995.1 Phycisphaerae bacterium | reverse complement strand
CGTCGGGTTCGCGGCGACGTCAATCAATCCGTGCGTCGGCGCCAGCGGCGCCATCGCCGGCGTGACGACGGCGTACCTCGTGCTTTATCCGCAAAGCCTCGTAGACGTATTCTGTTGGTTCTTCCTGTTCATCCGGATATTGCACATACAGGCGTTGCTTCTGATCGTCGTCAAAGTCATCGTCTGGGACAATATTGTCGCGCCGAGCATGCTCTCGGGCGGCCTGACGACCGTCGCCTATTCCGCGCACCTGGCCGGCTATTTCTTCGGATTCTCACTCTGCATGCTGCTCCTGATGGTCAAGGCGCTTCCGCGCGATCAATATGACATCCTGGCGCTCATCAAGCGTTACAACCAGCGGCGGCAGTATCGCGCGATGATGGCGAATCCGAACGCGCAGGCGCAGGCAACCTATGGGCGCGTGGCACAGCCGGCCGGCGTGTTTTCCGGGCGGCCGATCGTCGTTCCCGCGGGGGATCATGCGATCATTCGCCTGCGGCAGGAGATTGCCGATCGGCTGTCGAAGGGCGATTACACTGAGGCGATTCAGAAATACGAAGAACTGATGATGCGGGACAACTCGCAGATTCTCTCGCGAAAGAACATGCTGGATCTCGCAATCCAGCTCAAGGCGCACGAGAAGTTCCCGCAGGCCGTGTCGGCGTATGAGAAGTTTCTCAGTGCCTATCCCAATGACCCCGAAGTCCCACACGCCCAGATGATGCTCGGGATTCTCTACACCAAATATCTGCAGCAGCACGATCGGGCGGAAGTGCTCTTTCGCGAATGCCGCAATCAGCTCAAGGATCCCAACCTGCAGGAGTTGACGGACCAGTGGTTGGCGTCCGTGCTTGCGACGCTTGGAAATCCCGCGCTGAGCGACGGCAGCGGCCTCCCCGGGCCGACGGCCTAGAACGGCGTTCCTCTCCAAATCCGTCATTCGCGCGATGCGCTTTGCCGGCCGCGTATTACAATGGCGTTGCGGCAGGCGACTTTATTTCCGGCAACGCCTCGGCCGCGCGTCAAACACGACCGGAATCGACATCGCAGGCGACAACCTCATGCTTCTTGAAGAACGACTGGAAATGACCTTCGAGCGGACTCAACTTCGCGAGCCGCTGATCTGTACGATGGCGAAGCAATTCCCCGACATCCTGTTCAATATCAGCCAGCTGAGCGTCGGCCCGCACGAGGCCCGGATGACGATTTCGCTGATCGGCGAAGTGCCGCAGTTGCGCGCCGTTCGCGAGCACTTCGAATCACTCGGCGTCGAGCTTCGAGTCGTTCAGGAATTGAAGGACAAGGGCACGCTCCCGCAGGTGCCCAATCGCGTCGCCATGCCGTCGGCCGTGTCGAAGCCTGTCGAGAAACGCATCTGGATGACGATCGTCGGCGCGTTGAAGTCGCAGCATTTTCTCTGGACGATTTCGCGGCGATACGACGTGACCTATCGAGTCACGCAATCCGTGACAGGCGATCCGGTCAGCATCGTGTCCCTTGAGTTGATTGGCTCAGAGGCGGAGGTCGACGGCGTGATCGCCTATCTCCGCGAGCAGGGAATCAATGTGGACATCGGAACGATTGTGGCGACGACGCCGATCGTGAATACGTCGTCGTGACGTCGTGCTGGATTCTTCGATGATTCGGGCCGCGGCACAGGGGACGAGCGAAGGAGAGATCGATGAAGAATAAATACGCTCAGTACAACGCGTCGACAGTGGCCTTCGCCGGATTCCTGATGCTGTTCTGGGCGTGGTTCGCCGGAGACTGGTATTACCCGCGTGACGCATCCCGGGTTTTCGTGCTTTCGCTTCACGCCTTCGATTGGACGCTGATCATCGGCGGCGTCGCGATGCTCATCGTTGCGGCAATCTGCTTCCTTGGGCAGCGTGTGGGGCTCCTGCTGGAGACAATTGTTTCCGGTGCCATCGGCCTCGTATTCCTACTCTGCGCAGCAATCTGGGTCATCGGCAGCTCGATCGGCATGCAGACGATTCTGAACGGTATCTTCGGATTCATGTTCGTCTCCGCAGCCCGATCGGCGTGGACGATGTACCGATCCGGGGCGCCGGATCTAACCACGACAGGGTTCCCCGTTCAGGCCGTGAAGGCGCCCGAGGCACCGCCGGCGCCGCATCCCGCCAGCCTCGCATCATCGGCATTGCCCAAGGACGGAGAGCCGGCGCCCGACGAGGGATATCTGGCGGCACTCGCGAAGGAAGAGGACTGAGGGCGGGTACTCCAATGATACGTCGCGACGAAGGGTATCGGCGAGGCGAAACAGGCATCGCGCGATCAACGCCCTGACGATTAGGGCGCTGAATGAGGCACACGGCATTGGATGAATCCTGTCCTCGAAATCACTCATGAACGATAAGAAAAGCGAATCGCGATACGCACGGCAGACGATCTATCCGAAGATCGGAGTCGACGGGCAGGCGCGGCTTGGTGCAGCGCGTATAACGCTGGTCGGTTGCGGGGCGCTCGGCACGGTCATCGCCAACACCCTCGCACGAAGCGGCGTCGGCTTCCTGCGCATCATTGATCGCGACTATGTCGAATGGAACAACCTGCAACGACAGGTGCTGTTTGACGAGCGCGACGCACGCGAAGGCCGTCCCAAGGCCGTGGCCGCAGCGGAGCGGCTTGGAACAATCAACTCCGACATCACAGTCGAGGCCGTTATCGCGGATGTGCATTCCGGAAATATTGAGGAATTCGTCGACGGGGCATCCTTGATTCTTGACGGCACGGACAATTTCGAAACGCGCTATCTCATCAACGACGTCAGCATCAAACGCGAAATCCCCTGGGTTTACGGCGCCTGCGTCGCGGCCGATGGGATGGTCATGCCGATCCTGCCGGGGCGGACGCCGTGCCTGCGTTGCATCTTCGATGCGCCGCCGCCGCCGGGCACGAGTCCGACGTGTGACACGGCTGGCGTTATTGCGCCGATCGTTCAAATCGTTGCGGCGTTGCAGGCGGCCGAGGCGATGAAGATTCTCGTCGGCGCGCTAGACGACGTGAAGCCGCGATTGACGCAGATTTCCGCATGGGACAGTGAATTCTCCAGTTTCGACATGTCGGCCGCGATGGAAGCGGGGGGCTGCGCCTGTTGTGGCCAACGCGAATTCGCCTATCTGGACGGTCGAGAGACAGGCAGAACGGCGGCGCTTTGCGGACGCAATGCCGTGCAAGTGCGACCGGCGTCCGATACCAAGCTGGATCTTGAATCGCTGGCGGAACGCCTTCGTTCCGTGGCGAATTCTGCGCCGCAGGTCAACCGATACTTGTTGCGCTTTGACGTGGGTGCTTACAGCGTCACGGTATTTCGAGACGGCCGTGCGATTATCAAGGGCGCGGCAAGTCCCGACGAAGGGAAGTCAGTTTATGCGAAGTTCATCGGCAACTAGAATGAGACTCCGATGCGGTCGAATTGCGATCATGGCGTTCCTCGCCGTGCTTGGCGGCACGCAGTTGGCGTGCGTCGAATTCGTGCACTGGGGTCACATCAGCGATCGTGAGAACAGCTGGGGCATCAACGATGTCGAGATCGCTCAGAAGCAGGCCAGCGGCGGCTGGAAGGTCCTCAGTCGTTCCGACGGCAAGGGGCGATGGGAAGTCTACAAGAACAGAATCAAGGGCGGCGGATCGGTTCGCATCAGCAAACGCGGCTATTACACGATCGAAATGTCGGAAGCCGAGTTCCTGCAGAAACACATGGTCCTGATGCACGCGACGGGCGACTCCGAGTTTGGCGATTCCGTTCCACCGGACTGGACCAACTGAGGCTCGTTCGCGGGGGCGACGAACGACGAGCGATTGGAAGGATTCGGGCGATGATTCGCCCATTGTCATCGAATCAACATTGTGAACACGTTGCGGCTAACGGGGGGAGGCACGCAATGACGCCGGAAGCATGGTGCCTGCTGGGCACATCCATTCTGACTGCGCTCGCGCTGAGTCGCGTGCTTTCCATTGGGCGCGAGTCGGCACTGCAAAATGCCCGACTCGCTGAGGAACAGGCGGATTCGATTCGCCGACAGCGCGAAGCCGTCATTTCTGAATTGGAGATGGCGCGAAGCGACGTCGTAGAAGTCGGCGAATGAAACGGCGGAACGATCGCCGTCTGCCCCCCATATACTGCGAACGGCAGGCCATCGCCCGTGTGGCGTTGACTCCAGTCGATACAATTCTGGGTTCTCACGGCGATAAGGGCATCGTCGCAGCGGGACATACACCTTTGTGATTAGACGCAAACTCATCGCATAACTTGAACCGCGTAAGGGATTTGTGAGCAATAATCGTTGACCCGCCGCTGCAGCGAGACTAGAGTTTTGTGAGAGGTAACCCCTCGTGGGACGCCGCGTATGTTCGCGTTCGTGACCGCGGATCGCCCATGAATCGGTGGGTCGCATGTCTGAAACGCCTCAACGGCTGGACAATCTGAGATCATTGGCCCGGGTTGGTCGATTGCTGGCGATCCTGGGTGTCGGCGGGGCCGTCGTGGTCGGCGCCTATCGCCTTTCCGGGACACCGGGCATCTGGCCGTGGTTCAACGCGCACCTGACCGGGTTTGTCATTCTCTGCGCCGCCTGTTTCGGCGCTTCGCTTTGCATATTCTTATGGCTTGCCACGACGCTGCTTCTCAAGATCGAAGGCAACAGTTTCCGCAGTTACGACGTGTCGCGAGATATGTCCGATGCAATGGAGCGCCAGGCCGGCGATCTGAAAACGATTGCGGAGAACTCGCAGATTTCCGATCTGGTTCGATCCGTCACGCATCGATCCCGCGAGCGAACGTCGATTCGACTGGCCATCAACGAGGAGATCATCCGCGGTGACTGGGAGGCGGCCTACGCGCTTGTCGAATTGCTCGAGGAACGCCATGGCTATCGAAACGAGGCGGCGCGATTGCGTGCCGAGCTCGACGCGTCGCGTGCGAACGAATCCGAGATCAAAGTTCATGACACAGTCGAACAAGTCCGCGCACTGATGGCATCGCATGACTGGGATCGGGCTCGTCGCATGATGGATCGCCTGATGGCAAGCCATAACGACAATCGTGAAGTGAAGGAACTGCCTCAGGTTTTTCATCGGGCATGGAACGAGCACAAGCGGCGGCTACTGAAGGAATGGGATCAGGCCGTTCAACGAAACGAAGTCGATCGTGGAATTGCCCTGCTGAAGGAACTGGACCATTACGTCACGCCGAGCGAAGCGGCGGCGTTGCAGGAATCGGCCCGTGGTGTATTTCGGGCGAAACTCCGCAATATGGGTGTCCAATTCTCGCTGGCCGTCAGCGAGAACAACTGGAAAGAAGCCCTGGTCGTCGGTCAGCAGATTCGCGAGGAATTTCCGAATTCAAGAATGGCCAGCGAGGTTCAGGATCGAATTCACGTACTCGCAAAGCGGGCCCGTGAGATGGAAGAAGGCGGCGAGGCGATTGCCGCCGGATCGAACGGCGATTGATCGAATTATCCGACGACCGCACAATACGCGTTCGTCGAATCGAAAATTGGATGCAAAGACATGGAGGTCTTCAGTATGCATTCTGGTTCCCATTCTCAATTGGCATTGTCAGGATATCGTCGCATCGCGATTGGCGCGATCGGACTCGTCGTTTTCTGCGGCTGTGCTCAGCAGCCGCGCGATGATTACGCGATGATTCGATCGGGAGATCGCAGCGCCACGGCGTCTGATTCTTCCTACGCTTATCACTACCCATCGACGGCGCCCCTCTTGAATGCCGACGAATTGAAGCGATTCGTACAGCAGCATCGGAATCAGGTCGTCGTACTCGAATTCTGGGCATCCTGGTCGGCGAGCAGCCGAGACCAGATCGCCGGGCTCGCGAAGCTGCACGCCGAACGCCGATCCGATGGATTGCGCGTGATCGCATGTACCTTTGACGAACCGCGCGAATGGCGAACGCATACGGTTCCCGTTCTGCAAAGCGCCGGCGCGAACTATCCGTGCGTCGTGATTCCGCATGGGGATCGTCAGTCCCTCGGCGACTGGCTGGATCCGAGTTGGCGATTCGATCTGCCGGCGCGATTCGTCGTCGATCGGCAGGGGACGGTCGTCGCACGTGCCCGCGGCGATCAGGCCGTTATTGCCGCCCTGGATTCGTGGGGATCAACGAGAACGCGACGACGTTCGACGTACGAATCCACGACGGCGCCTCGTGAACGACGGCTTCAAGTGGCAACGGCATCAGCGTCGGATCGATCTCCGGGCCGAAGCGACGTTGATGATTCCGCGACGCGGGAGCGCACGTACACGAGCCGCTCGCGAACGACGGATGGTTCGGCGGATAGTCGGGCGTCGTCCCGTGCCGCATCGACGGAGCGATATTCGTCATCGCGTGCCTCTTCATCATCGAGGCGATCGACGACGACATCGCGGCGCTCATCCGGAGCGCGCAGCGATCGATCCACGAGGGTCCCGCGACGTTCAACAAGAAGCAATGATTCGACGACGACGCGTCGCGTGTCGACGTCGGTCGGTCCCGCTTCCCTGCGTGTGAAACTGGTCAACATTCGAACCGGCCAGTCGGATTGGTTGCCCGTCGTGTCGCGGGATGACGGACTGACGGCCGCATCCGACGCCATTGCGGCGGCACTGCGGAGCCGTGTGGGACGATCGAGCAATCCGCGAATCGCTGTGGCCCCGCTGTCGTCAATGCGAACCCGTGACTATTCGACGCCCCTCGGCCGTGACGCATCGGACGCGATCGTGGCGAGCCTGAAGCGCGAAGGATATTACGATTTGGTTCCGCCGGTTCGTGCAGAGCGCCTGATGAAGGATGCCGGCGTGACGGCGACTCAGATTGACTTCGACGCGTCGGTGGTTCAGAACAAACTGGATGCGGACTATCTTGTCTTCGGTTGGGTTCGCAATGATGTCGATGAGTTGATTCGGGCACGCAGCGCGACGCGATTGGCGGGCGACGCCGGCGGTATCGATGACGGATACATCGCTCCGCGTCGGGAAGCTGAGGACTTTCAGGACTGATCGCGATCCGGGGCGTGATTTCAGAGCTGCACTCGGCGACGATCCACGATCTCCGGCAGGATGCGAAACAGAAAATACAGAACGCCCCGACGAATCGTTATCGATTCGTCGGGGCGTTTTCATGGTTTGAATTGGACAAACGGAATGATCCGTCGGGGACGCTACTTGAGTTCAAGCAGTTCGACGTCGAATACCAGCATTGCCCGGGCCGGAATGGTCGGCGGACGACCTCGTTCGCCGTAGGCCAGCGTGTAGGGGATGACGAGAATTCGACGCGTGCCGACGTTCATCGATCCGACGCCTTCCGTCCATCCGGCGATAACGCGATTGAGCGGGAACTCCGCGGGCTTTTCGCGATCGCGTGAGGAATCGAATTTCTGGCCGTCGACGAGCCAGCCCGTGTAGTGGACCTTGACCTTGGTTGCGGCACTCGGCGGCGTCGGTCCGTCGCCCTTCGTGATGTCCGTGTACCAAAGCCCCGAGTCTGTCTTGACGCCTTTCGTCGAATCGCCGCCTTTTTCTGAGACGAGCTTCATGGCCTTGTCGAAATCACTGATGAGGTACGCTTTGAGTTCGGGCGAATCCGAATCAAGGACCTTCACCGTCTGAATGACGACGTTATCGACGGGTACATTTTGATGTCCCTTCTTGCTCGTCGTCTTTACCATCTTGATCTTGTCCACGACGTCCATGCCGTGCAGGACCTTGCCAAACACGGCGTAGGCTGCACCACCGCGGGGCTGATCCAGTGCGCCGTTGTCAACGACATTGATGAAGAACTGCGACGTGGCCGAGTCCGGATCGCTGGTTCGCGCCATGGCGATGGTTCCGCGATCGTTCTTGAGGCCATTCTGCCATTCGTTCTTGATCGGATCGCTCACGGATTTCTGATTCATTTCCGTATCGAAGCCACCGCCCTGAATCATGAACGTACTCATGACGCGATGGAAGATCGTGCCGTCATAATGGCCGGACTTCGTGTATCGGACAAAATTCTCAGTTGAGATCGGCGCTTTTTCCTGGTTGAGTTCCAGGACGATGCCGCCCATGGATGTCGTCATTTTGATGTATACGCGGTCGGAAATTTTCGGCTTCTCCTTGTTCTTGTCAGGTGTAGCCAGAGCAGCGCTGCAAACGCTGATCGTCGCCACGGCGGTCACCAAAAAAGATCGTCGATTCATTTCTTGCCTCCAATAATTCGGGGAGCTTATCGTAGCGGACTCATGATCTCGCAGATCAGTTAGGGCCGATCACGATAGGCCGCCTGTCAAAACGTGTCAATTTAACGGCTGTCCGGAACGCGATCGGCTATTTCGGCATGATCCGGGCGAGGTCCTCGGCGAAAACCCGGCACGCGGCATTCACGCAGGCGCGCCAATCGTTACCGAATTGATCGCGATAATTCGGCGCTTCAAAAGCGTAGATAACGCTCCGACCGGCGGCGATTAACGCGCCAAAGCCGCGAGCGTCGAGATAGGGCCGGAAATCCTCCGCCGTGCCTCCCTGGGCCCCATAGCCCGGGACGAGGAAAATCGTGTTCGGCATTGTCTTGCGAAGTCGGATCGCGTCGTCTCGATTCCGCGTGGCGACGACGGCGCCGATCGGGCCATAGGCGCTTGACGCAGACAGACGTTCGGCGTTCCAACTGTTGACGAGCGAGCCGACGGCCTCATGGACTTTTCGACCATCCGCCAGTTCCAGATCCTGAATCGTGGCGGCGGAATCATTGGAGGTCCGAACAAGAACGAACACGCCGCGACCTTCGGATTCCATCTGATCCACGAACGGCTTGACGCCGTCCCAACCGAAGTAGCCGTTGATCGTCACGGCGTCGGCGAGCGTGTCGCATTCAAAGATCAGCGTATCGACGCCATCGAGTTCGAAGGGATTGGCGATCCACGGGCTGGTGGACAAGTGCGCCCATGCATATTGCTCGGCCGTATGCCCGACGTCGCCCCGTTTGATGTCGCCAATGACAAGCAGGCCTCGGCTGTGCGCGAACTCGATGAGTCGCTGATAGGCTTCGAGACCGATGACGCCGTAACGCTCGAAGTAGGCGATGTTGAACTTGACGACTCCGACGAATTCCTCGACGGAATCGATGACGCCGCAACTGAACTCTTCCATGGCGCCGACATCGTTGTCGTGGATGACTTGGACGGACTTTGGGAGGCGATCGTAAACGGGATCAATGTTCACAACGCCGCAGCATTGTGTGGATCGGACGGCGTCGTGGACTCTGTCTGCGAATGATACGTCCATGATTGATCCCCGCGGGTCGAATCACTCCGACTTGTGGTCCGCCGCGCCGGATTCCGGATTCTCGACAGGTGCCGGCTGCGTCGTGGGGGCGTTGGCCGACTCGTCCTGGCTCATTCTCTGCATGATGGGCAGGATCGCGGATCGATGCAATTCCTGGAGCAGCGGAAACTGATCGATGACTTCAAACGGCCTGATTCGCTCGGCCGCGAGGTCGAAATCATCCTGTGTGCATCGCGAGGGCGGATCGCGTTGTCCGCGTTCGATCATGGCAATGGTATAGACGAAGTCTTCGGAATTCGGCGCCGCTTCTTTGGCGTGGATCATTGTCGACGCGCCGCCGGCGGCGTCGATAAACGTCTCATGGATTTCGATACGCCCGCCGATTTCGACGCGCTTGCCGCCGGAAGGCACGGCCTGCGGCCAATCAACGGGGGGCGTGTCGGCTGTGGGACTGCGCAGCTGAAGCGATGAAGCGCCCATCGCCTCGCGCAGTTTGGACGCCATGCGATCGACTTCCTCCGGGCTGCTGATTCGTTCGAGTAGTGCCGCATTGCGCCGAACCGTCGCCAGCGGGTCCGGACCGCCTTCGGATGGCTTGTAGTCAAGAATTCTCTGGGCGACGGATTCAATAACGCCGACGCCCGGTTCGATTGCAGTGGACATTGAAGGCGCCGCGATGCCTGTTGGTTTCGGCTGCTTCGCCAGCTCGGCAGTCAGACGCCTGACGATCTCTTCATTCACGAGTTCCCCGTGTGCGATCGGCTCCACGATCGACGTCTCGGGTTCGAATCGGCCGAATAGATAGTTCAGGAAGACGAAGATCGCGATCGTATGCAGCGTCGCGGCCAGCACGAAGGAAATCCGGCGTACACGTCGAGACGGGATGGCAAATGAGTCTGCTTGCATGAATCAGCACCGGCGACGCTTGTGAATTGAGGCAATATACACAAGGGGCCGCATGCCTATTGTAGCAGGAACGACGCGCCGCCGATTTCGGGCGTGCTTGGGCAAGAGTGAAAAATATCGCGTTCGCGGACCCTCTATGAAAAGGGACGCGATGGTTTCACGGTGAGGCCGTGAGAATTCGGGGCACTCGACTAACGTGCGGACGCCGTAGCGTCCTCGGCGACGGCTTGCGGATTCAGGCGGAATTCGAATTCGTAGTCGTCAAACAGGCGTTCGGCGCCGGGGGCTTCAAAGCTTGCCGAGAGGACGTATTTCTGGTTGTTCGGAAGGGGATTGCCCTCCCACGAGAGCTGGAACTCGTAGGTGGACGTCACGCGCTCCCAGAAGGTTCTCTGATCGTCGGGGGTTCGGATCGTCTGCGTCCAGCTCTGCAATCGTTCGCCACGATGAGACGCCGTGGCCGGCCGAAAGGCATACAGCTCGAACAGGAAGGAGCCATAGGCCTTGACCGGATCGCCAGCGCCGTCCAGCGGACGCAATGACACGGCGAGACCGTCCGGGACGATGTCGTCGTCGAAACTGCGCACCTTGGTGAACGGGAGGAGCTGAATGCTCGCCGGGCTGTAGTACTCGACGAGCTGCTCTTTTGTCGGCCCCTCGCCCGAGTCGCTGATTTCCCCGCGACTGCATGATGCGATGATCGCCAGCGACAGGCAGAAACAGGTCAATTTGAATGATCGAGAGAAGAGACCGGCGGTCATGTGAACACTCCGTTGTCCAGTTCCGCGAACCTTATTCGCAACCAGCGATTATATCGTTCGTGCCGCCGCCGCCAATGGTAAAGCTCGAATCCTGATGAGGGTCCCATCGTGGGGCTAATTCTTGAGATCAGGGCCCTTGATAACGCCCCGCTTTTTCTGTTCCGCATACTGCTTGCGCATCGTCGATTCGTCAATCCGAATATTGGCATCCATGAGCAATTCGCGGCCCATCGAGTCCATTCGTTCGGCGATTCGTCGGCCCAGAACCGACTTCTCCAGTTGATTCCGCGTGTCGCCGAGCGATCCGGATTCCGCCGAGATTCTCTGCTCAAGCTTGATGAGATGATAATTGCCTTCGGACTCGAAGAGCGACGAAATCTCGCCTTCCTTAAGTTCAAATGCGACTTTCGCGAATGCGCGAGGAACCGTTGGATCGTCGTTCGTAAACGGAGGAAGCAGGCCGCCTCGGGCTTTTGTCAGCGAATTGACGCTGTAATCCGTCACGAGATCCTCAAACGGATCGCCTCGATCGATGCGCGCTTTCACGCGCGAATACGTGCGTCGGGCAGGCAATTGCAGATGCCTGACTTCGACTTTCTCGCCGAACACGCGTGCGTGCTCCTTGCGAACATCATCTGACGACACGCGAACGTCGGCTGTCGCCATCTTTCGGAGCAACGCCTGACGAGCCATCGCGATGGCCAGTTCCACGTGCGTAACACCGTTTTGCTGCGTCCACTTGTCGATGAGCAATTCGCGCTGCGCTGCCGTCAGCGATTGACCGTCGCCGGTATCACTCACATCTTTCAGCGTCAGGTCATATTCCGCTTCGACTTCCGATTCGCTGACGCTGAGTTTCCGTTTGTCGGCCTCGGCACGGACCGCTTCGAGATAAATCAACTGCTGGAGCAGCATCAGGCCGCGCGAGTCGACGAGTGTCTTGACGAACGATCGTGCGTCGATTTCACGTCCGTTGACGCGGGCAATCGAAGACGTCTTGCGGCCGCGTGATACGACGGCGACCGTCCCGTCGTCCGCGACGCTGTCCGCCAGTTGATTGCCGCCAAATTCCTGCGGAATCCCGCGCGACGCGATTCGACTCGAAAGCTGTGTCGGGGAAGGATGATTCGAATTCGGATCGGCGCATCCGACCATCCAAATGGCCAGACCACACGCGAAGACCAACATGCGTCGACTCTGTATCCCCTGGGCCGTGTCGAAAATCTCCGAGTTCGTTTTGTTCTTCATTGGATCCCCCGAATCGGGTCGCGGTCCTTGCGGCTTACGCGGATGTTCGTCCCAGGCAGTTTTTTTCTGAGCAGCAGGCTCAATGGCTTGAGCGCGGGCCGTTCGCTGGTCGAATGTCCCAGGATAATGACCGAGCATCCACAGCGTTCGTATTGAAGCGCATCGTGATGCCTCAGTTCGCCTGTGATCACAACATCGCCGGAACCACAGGGCCCTGCACTCGTTTCAAACGGCAGCGCGCCCGCGGAGCCCACGCACACGAATCCACGCCGCACGATTGCCTGCGACTTACCCACCAGCGCCGGCGCGGCCGCGCCGACGGTCTTCGCCAGGCGCGACGCCAGGTCTCCGAGTCGGATCGGCTTGCGGAATCGACCGACGCGGCCTTGCCCCAGATGCGCCGCCGGCGCGCTGGTCAGCGGATAGATATCAAACGCAGGCTCGTCGTATGGATGGGCATTCAGGAGCGCGGACGTCACGTCGGGTAATCGATGCAGCGGCACAACGGTTTCCAGACGAATCTCGGCCATCGTCTCAAAGCGATTCTTCTGTCCGACAACAGGGTTTGTCGTATCCGCGCCGTGAAATGTTCCTTGCCCCTCAATGCGAAAGCTGCAC
>JAJDEC010000023.1 GCA_029259995.1 Phycisphaerae bacterium | reverse complement strand
TCGACGCCAAATGCAACGGACTTGAATGCATGCCGACGTTCAGGCGGGACAATCCGGGCCCGCTCGTCCGGTCCGATGACCCATTTCGACGGCCCCGGGGCCTCTTCGAGTTCAGGAAGCACTTCCAGCCAGACATCTCGCAGATTCGATGAGCGAAACTCACATCGCATTCGAAAGCGAACCGTCGGCTCCTCCACTTCCATCCCGCGCAGCGAGCCCGACTCGTCGAAATGAAACAGCGTCACACGGCCGGGATGCGATCCGATCTCGACATCGACGAGCCTCGAGGAATCCGGCTGAACACGATCCGTCGCAATCGCCGGCTTCGGCAGACTCTCAAGGAATGTAACAAGATCCGGTCGATCTGAATCGCGACCGACCGCAACGAGAAAGCCGTTGGTGCGCAGACGAAGTTCGCTCGCGGCATTGGGAAACGGCGTCGAGGCGATCTTCCAGAGCGGCGAATCCTCGCCGAAGACGCCCGCCGGCGCTTCCACGCGATGCACTTCCAGTTCGACAATCAATCTTTCCGGACGGCGTGCAAAAATCGAATCGTCTTCCGTGTCCTCTTCGCGTGCTGCGTCAGCCGCAGCCGTGTCGTCGGTCTCGTCCGTCTCGACGTAATTCACGTCATCATCGACGACGTCGTCCGCGGACGCATCAATTCCATCCGACCGGGGCCAAAGGCAGCCGGTCAACAAAAGCATGAACGCCATCGCGGCACACAAGAGCCCTCCGCGAACGGTCCTCGTGTCGACATGCGGCCTTCGTCGAGATTTGCGTTGAGGTTGAATCACGATGTTGGATTGTTGTATCGAAACGGGCAACAGGTCAACCGCCGCCCGAAGATCGGGCCAGCCGGACCAGGACTTCGCAACCGCGCTCGATCATGGCGTCCGTCGTCGCATAACTCACTCGAAAGTGCGAATCGTCACCGGAAAAAATGCCGCCCGGAATGACGAGCACGTTGTCCTTCGCTGCACGTTCACAAAATGCCGTCGCATTCTTGAAGCTCGCAGGCGCCTTCGGAAATACATAGAACCCGCCCGTCGGCCGCACGATTTCAAATACCGGCTCGAGCAGCCGACACACGAGATCCCGCTTCTTGCGATAGGCGTCGCGATGATGCGACACGTCCGTGTCCAGGGCCGTCAGCGTTGCAAACTGTGCCGGCGAAGGGGCACAGACGAACGTGTATTGCTGAAACTTGGTCATTTCGCCGATCAGCCGCTCTGGACCGGCGGCGAACCCCATGCGCCATCCCGTGATGCCGTAGGTCTTTCCGTAGCCGCCGATGAGCAGCGTGTTATCCGGCGCCATGGCGAGCGGGCACGTGTTGGCCTCGTCATAACAGAGTTTTTCGTAGATCTCATCTGAAATCAGCAGCAGATCATGGCGCTTCGAAATGTCCGCGGCAGCAGCGACTTCTTCGGCAGAGAGCATTCGGCCCGTCGGATTCGCGGGAGAGTTGATCAGGAGCACTTTCGTGCGCGGCGTGATCGCCGCTTCGACTTTCGCCGGATCGAATCGAAAATCGGGATAGGATCGAACCGGGACGGGTGTTCCGCCGACCATGTTGACGAGATGCGGATACGAGACGAAATAGGGATCGAGGAAGACGACTTCGTCGCCGGCCTCGATCGTCGTCATCAGCGCCAGCGTCAATGCGCCGGACACACCGCACGTCACGAGCACATTGGATCGAACCCCCGTCGAGGCTTCGATCTCATCCGCAATGCGCGCCCGCAACTCGGGAATCCCGGCACTCGGTGTATATCGGTTCTTACCCGCGGTAATGGCGTCGATGGCCGACTGCTTGACGGCCTCCGGCGCGTCGTAGTCGGGCTGGCCGATCGACAGATCACATGGATCCGTCATCCCCGACGCCATTTCAAAGAACTTGCGAATGCCGGAAAACTCGATCTTTCGCGTTCGATCCGCCAGTAGTCGCTCGAGATTCATGGAATGTACTTTCGCGAGCAGCGCCTGTCAGTGACGCCGTTCCTGTGAACGGCGACCGGTTCCGCACACGCCGCCGGGCCTCGAACCGAAATGCCGAAATGGAAACCGGGCCGTTGCCGACCCGGTGATTTCGAACTTTGCACGTTATGCCGAGGCACAGGCAGCGATTACTTCTTCTTGCCGTCCTTGGCATCCTTCTCGTCCGCTTCGCCCTCGGGCCCCTTCTTCTTCTTGCCGGCACCCACAGGGGCCTTGCGATGCGCAACTTTCGGCAGCCCTGTCGGGCTGTCATTCTCGGCATCGAACTTTTCGTCGTCCACGAGTTTGGCCACGCGTTCCGCGCGCGTCAGCACGTTTCGATGGCGTACCAGGGAACCCTTTGTTCTCAATGATCGATCAACAGACATCTCTTGATATTCTCCAGTCAGTCTCGGACAGCACTCGGCTTAGATAGGCTCGCCCTTGGTCGCGTGCCCATAGCTTACAAAGTAGCAGTCCGTCCATTCGTACAAGCCCTGGCCGCCTTGCCGCCGATACAACTTTCCATATTCCGCAACCTGTCGCTGAAAAGCCTGACGCTCCGACCTGTGTTCGTCGGCCATCAGATAACCCTTCCGGGTATACAAGTGAACTCCGCCACTCACCTTTCGGGCAACAGTCTCGACGCCCCGATCGGCCAGAAACTGCTGAACCGCTCGAACGTCGTCCAATACTTCATCCCGCTTGCGACCTGAAAAATCAAACCACTGGATCGCAAGGTAGTTCAATCGCTCCGCACCCGGCTCGTCCTCCGGCAGTCGATTCAAGACCGACGCCGGCTGATTCGCTCGAACGGAAGACGCGGCATCCTTCGTGTCGCCACGCC
>JAJDEC010000220.1 GCA_029259995.1 Phycisphaerae bacterium | reverse complement strand
GACGAGGCATTCCAGCGTGTATTCCAACAAAGGCTCGTTCGTTGATTCGGCGCCTTGAATTCTCGTCAGGCTGTGCTTTAACACTGCCTCGGCTTCGCCGAATTGTCTCAACATCACGAGGCTGCGTCCCAGTTCCGTTTGCACTCTTTCGGCGACCAACGGCCTTAATCCCGTCGTTTCCTGCACCAGACTCAGAAGCGCTCGCAATAACGGGGCGGCGTCCGCTGCCTTGCCATTCGAATTCCATGACTTCCCGAGCAGCAGACTTGCATAGACGATACCCCATTGGTATTCGAATTCTTGCGAAAGAGTGAGTGCGTCTCTTGCCTGGGATTCGGCGGATTCCGGTTCGCCAGTTTTCAGAAGGAACGCTGCATATTTCACCCGCGAGTGAATGACGTTTACGTTGCCGCGGGCCACGTGACTGTCGCGAATCTTGATCGCCAACTGATAGCAGTCGGCCGCTTCCTGGAGTTTGCCGGTTCGATCGAGGAAGGCAGCGAGGTTGTGATAACCGGTGCCGACACTCGAGTGCCTTTCGCCGTAAAGTCGTTTTCGAACTTCAAGTGCATTTCGAAACAGCTTCTCGGCTTCATCGTTCTCCCCGTGACTCGCCAGCGACAAACCAAGATTATTGAGGGAAGCCGCGATGCGATACTGGTGCCTGTCATCGAGGCGATGAAAGGTTGCGATCGCGTCGCGATAAAGGTCTTCTGCCTCTTCATACCTGCCTTGATTCTTCAAGGCGCCTGCCAGATTCGACTGCATGTCCGCAATCATTACGGCATGCTCCACGCCTTGGCGCCCGGACGACAGGATTGCGAGGGCGTCGCGCAGGACCGTTTCCGCCTCGACAAAGTCTCGTTGGTTCTTGAGAATCATACCCAGCACATTCAGTGTCTCGGCCACCGCCGGATCTGTTTCACCAAGAGTGTCGCGCCGTATCGAGAGCGCCTCCCGGCAGAGCGACTCCGCTGACTTCAAATCTTTCCGAACCAATGCGGTCTTCGCAAGTTCGTGCAGACTGTCGGACACATCCGGATGGCGGTCACCAAGTGCGTCGCGCCGGAGTGCGAGCGCACTCTGAATTTGTCGTGTCGCGCCTTCATAGTCGTCAAGCGCTCGATAAGCGACTCCGATCGATTGTCGCACTGCTGCTTCCACGAGGGCATCGGGCGGCCGTTGATGCTCCAATTTGTCTTCCGCCTCAGCCAGCATTTCGATCACAGTGATCGCCGTGCTGTCTTCGCGGCCGATCGCCACCGACGTCAGCATATCTGAGAACAGGGAGTTGATCGCACGCTCGCGATCGGCGCTCGTCGATGCATGTTGCTGGGAAACGATGGCGTCCCGACGTGCCGCGTCCGCCTGTTGCCAAAGCAGCATCGAAACGGCGAGCCCGATGAAAATCAACACGAAGAAGGAAGCGGCAATCGTCGCCTGGGGCTTGTATCGGCGGAGTTGCTTTCGGAACATGTACGCGAGTGAATCGCGCTTCGCATCGATGGGATCCCCGGCAAGATAGCGATCGACGTCGCGCGCCAATTCGCCGGCGCTCTGGTATCGCAGTTCTCGTTCCTTGTGCAGACACTTTAGAACGATCGTCTCGACTTCGTCGTCAATTTTTCGACTGAGAGTCCTGGGGCGTAGTGGTTCCGTGTGTCGAATACGATCGAGCACTGCCTGCGTACTTCCTGTGACGCTGTAGGGGAATCGGCCCGTCAGCATCTGATACAGAATGACGCCCAGAGAGTAAACATCGCTGCGAATATCAATGTTCCCCGGTTGCCCGTCCGCCTGCTCCGGACTTGCCCATGCCGGCGTGCCAAGAAATCGCCCGGTCATTGTCGCCATCGATGCGTCGGCATCACCGGCCGACTTGGCGAGACCGAAATCCAGTATGTGGGGTTCTCCTTCCCGATCGATGCGAATATTGCTCGGCTTCAGATCGCGATGGAT
The DNA here is from genome assembly GCA_029259995.1 of Phycisphaerae bacterium. Classification (GTDB taxonomy): domain Bacteria; phylum Planctomycetota; class Phycisphaerae; order UBA1845; family UTPLA1; genus ECT2AJA-110-A. The sequence goes on along the minus strand of JAJDEC010000220.1, from coordinate 13,159 downwards.
GATTCCACGCAAGTGGGCCGAATCTACGGCTTTGCAGATGTTTGCGAATAATCGGAGCACGTCGTCGTTCGTTCGCGGCTCATTGCCCATGTACACATCCAGCGGATGTCCGCTGATGTAGTCCATGACGATGTACTGGCTGCCGGCGGCCTCTCCCGTGTCGTGAATCGTCACGATATTCGTATGGTTCAGTCTTCCGAGTATGCGAATTTCTCGATCGAATCTCGCACGCTCGTCATGGCCGGCAAAAGGGCCCTCTTTCATGACTTTGATCGCGACTTTTCGCTTCGTCGAGTTCTGAACGGCCTGATACACAACGCCCTGTGCGCCGCGATGGATCTCGCGCACGATCTTGTAGCCGGAGATGGAATCTTTCGGCGGCAATGAGAATGCGGTATTGGCGATCTTCAATTCGGACGATCCCTGCGGCGAGGGATTCGGCACATCGGCGGACGAATCCAATCTTCCGCGAGCGGATGCATCGTCCGACGCGATTTGCCGGCGCGCGGCTTCGATGAGCATGCGTCGCCGTTCGTCCGCGGAGCCATTCATGGAATTGTCGTTCTCACTCATGTTGAGTCGCCCTTTGACGTGAATTAGGCGAGAAGGAACCGACCGGAGTCACGCGCCGTGTGTGAAAAAATTTGATTCGGCCCCAACCAGCTCGCCGAGCCGCACAAGCGCGCGGGCTCGCAGCATATGAATCGCACCACGACGACGACCCATGCGATCGGCGACTTCAGGGCCCGTCAGTCCCTCGAGATCGTACAAACGCAGTACGATTTCGTAATCCGATGGGAGCTTCCTGAGCGCTTCATTCAAGAGCGCTGTCATTTCTCGAATGCCCGCCTTTCCACTGATGGTAATCGTCGAACCGGCGATCTGCTCAATCAACGTGACGCACGAGTCCTGTCCCGCTGGTGAATGCACTCGGTTGCCGGGCTGCGGCCGCTTTTCGCACTTCAGGGCGCGAATGGCATCGCGAAGGTTGTTTTTCGCGATGCGTCGCAACCATGAGACGAACGAACTGCCGTCAGAACCTCCGAATCTGCTGATTTGAAGAAAAGCCTCAACGAACGTGACCTGCATGACGTCGTCGATATCGAGAACCGATCGCCACTGGGGATTGATATCGCCGCGTAAGTGTGCCGCTACGATGTCACCATATCGGTTCAGCAACTCGGCTAATGCGTCGCGATCGCCACGAATGGCGTTTGGGATGAGTTCCAGTTCCGACATGTTTGGACCCTCGCAAGGGTAAGAAGACTCGAACTCGCTCAATTCTACGTAGTCAGCGAGGCGTGGGCAATTCGTGCGGATTTTTGCGTGGCGCTCCGGTTTCGATTCTCGCCATATCACGTGCAGGTGCCCGTCGGCTTCGCGTTGGCGATCAGTTTCGTCGATTGAAGTCGGCATCGCACCGGAAAGGAGGCGCCAGCGGTCCGGCAGTCGAATCGGTCAGGACCAGAAACTCTAGTGGATGGAATTGCAGAATCCAGGACTCAAACAAATAGGAACCATGGCATGAACCGCTCAACTCAAACGCTTGCACTGACGCTGATCACATTGGCCGTGTTCGGGGCGCCCGATCTCAGCCAGGGGAGCATCTGGACCTCGGCGACTGAGACAGTTGCTGCGAACAGCTACGGCGCGAACGCACAGAATCCCCATATCAATGTCCGGCAGAAGCTCCCCGTCGGCGACAAAATGACAGCGACATTTACCACTGACGATGGCGCCGTGATTACGAATCAGCCGCAGGGCACCGTCCCGACTTACGAAGGGACGGTCGGGGCCGGAACACAAGGGATTTCTTTCACGGCCGCGGGGATCATTAACGGCAAAATCGTGAAGGACATTCATCAGACGCACACGGCGCCCGGAATTCCGGACGGCACGCTCGAAGTCGCCGCATTCGGGAATGACTCTCTAGGGGGTTTAATTGCGTCTGGCGTGGGCGAGTGGCTCTCCGATCACAACTACGATGATTCGTGGATCAGCGTGCCGGATTTCCGATCGGTCGGCGGGCCGGATATTTTCTACGGCATTGACCTTCAGTCATGGAACAGCGTCGGGATCACAGATGGCGATACGTTGGAATTGATGTTTGGATCGGAGTTTGACGTCATCGATGGCTATTCCGCACAGTTTCCCGGCGTATTGTTCGGATCGTCACCAGGCTCACACGGCAATTCGGGATGGCAGCAATCACAGCCGTTCACGGGGCGCGTCGTCATCGATTCGTATCATCAATTCTCAGTCCCCGAACCCGGATCGATCGGACTGCTGGCGCTCGGAGGTCTGTCGCTGATTCGCAAGCGGCGTGCACTCTAGGGAGTCAAGAAAAACTTTGACGAATGCAATGCCCGTCCTGCCGATTCACCGGCGAGGCGGGTGTTGCAATTTCAAATGCAGGGAATCCCTGCTGCCGAATCGGAACAAAGGCGATACAGAATTGAAGCTGAATAGATTCTGATGATGCCCTGGCGACTCTGCTCTTTACAACAGCTTGTTGGACGCGTCGATCGTTCGATCTCGTTTCAAAGGAGCCCCGGGGCAGTTTCAGGACGCCACCGTAATGTCGGCGATGCTCTGTGTTCTGCAACATGCCATCCGGGAGCCGGAAACGCGCCGAGTGCGGCGAAGACTCCGAACAGGTGTCGGGGCGATGACCCGACCGACGGTACTAGATCGTTTTTCAAATGAGTGCGGCGGCGTTGACGTACGGGATTGCGAAATCGCTCGGCGTTCGTCGTCCGCCACAGAGGGCGGACGCTACGCTCGCGCGAAACCGGCCCTAATAGCCGGTACAGAACATGCGTCTCATCTCAATCCGAAGTCTATCATGGCGCGCATGAAGGCCGCAATGAGGCATGCGCACGCAATCCTGGCCAATTGCTACGGTTGATCTACAAATTGTTCAATACCGGGCAACGTGTACTTCCGGATACTGCAGACTTGTCGCCAGCGCAGTTCCCGCAGACAGGCTTGTAGTGTCAGGTTTTCGATAAACTCGGTCGCGAGTGCCGCCTCGATCGAGAAGAGCGCGGCACGATCCTTTTCTGAAACGACAAGCGGCCTTTGATCGCGAATGCAATCAAAGGCCATGTCGATGATTTCGTTCCATGGACCGTAGTCACTGATGACGAAGTCACGCTCGCGAACCTCTAACTCCAATTGGAAGACGGTTCGACCGTTCCAGTCGAAAAGTGCTTCCACGGTTTTCTGCGTGGGGGCAAGGTGCCATCCGTTGCAGGAATGCCAGGCCCAGATCGGTGCCGTCAGATGGTGCTGAAAGCCCATTGCGATGAGTTCGTCGGTCATCCATTCATAGGCCCGTTTCCATGCGGGGCCCGACATGCGGACGTCCCGCCAGTGAGCGCGATAGACGCCGTCTCGCCGAAGCTGGCGAACAACGCGCGGAAACTGAAACGTCCACAGTCTCATGCAGGCTTCATCTCACCTCGATCGATACGCTCTGCATTCGCATCGCGCAATCAATACCCAAGCGTCAGCGCCAGCTTCCCATCGACGACTTTGACATCCTTCAACACCGCCTTCGCCAGCTTGAGCTTCAGGTTGTTGTCCCTGATCTCGTACACGCGAACGTCCGACAGGTACGATTGCAGGATTGGTTTCGTACCGGCGGCGGCGCGATCGGTGTACTCCTCCGGCACGCCCTGAATCTTCACGTCCGTGATCTCCGGCTCGACGATGTAGAAGCAGAACTTCTCCTGATCGTAACGAATGCTCGCCTCCGCGCCGACAGTTCCGCCAAGGTTCTTGAGCTTCTCGCCGAGTTTGACGTTCAGCTCCACGTCCGTCGTCGCGCCGATCCGCTCGGAGCCTTCCGTCAGGTTCACCTTCGTATTCCTGACGGTCAACTCGAAGATCAGCTTGAACGGCTTCTTGTAGGGCAGCTTCCCGTCGATCGCCGCCTGGATCTGTTCTTGCTCGACATAAACAGTGTGTTCACTGCCTTTGAGACCGAAGATCGCGGCCGCACCGATCGCGCCGACGGCCAGCAGGATCGTCGCCAGTTTGATGAGTGATTTCTGTTGCATATGAGCACCTCATTGCCTTTCGGCAGGCATATTGACTGTGGTCGGACGATTATTTGGTTCTTCACGGAATTCCGGGACGACGGCTTATCACGCTATGGCAAACGACGGTGTCTCACGCTCTGGAAGTTGGAATGTGCACCGCGACGGATCCTGTAGGGATCCATTGAAAGTAGCCCAGCTATTTATCGCTGGGACTCGCGGTTCCAAATGCCGAGTTCCGTCCCGTAGGGACGGATTGAGTGCCAAGTGCCTGGCTCGCGCCGTCCCTATGGGACGGCAATGCGCAGGAAGACGTTCGTCGCAATCCCAGCCTTCAAAAGGCTGGGCTATTCTCATGTCGTCCCTGCCGGGACCTGGTGGAATGCAGCGGCCGCGTCAACAGGAGCCGTCAATGGTCCCTGCAAATCCGTGATGAACCGATTACTTCCGCCAGGCACGCCAAATGCACGGCTCATGGAACGCATCGCTGTATCGCATGGCGCCGCATTGCGCCGAGCCGCGACCGTCAGGGAGTCGGTCCAGGTGCGCAGTGATTCCCCGAGTACGACACGATCCGGACAAGCCCTCACGCTGAACGCGTGAAACAGCCGCAGCCCAGGGTGCAGCGAAGACCGCAACGCGGTCGAAGCGAAACCCTGGGTGTATCACAAACGACGTAATTGAATCCTGAAAGGATGACATAGCGATGGGGCCGAAAGCGTCGATGCGCAGACAAGCAAATGTGTCGGGTCGATGACCCGACCTACTGCTACTGTGCGGGGATCTCGACGGCCTGCTTCGATCGCCATGCAGCCAACTCGTTCATCTCTTTGACCAGTTGTGCGTATGCTTCCGGCGTCAGCGCCTGCTGGCCATCGCTCATGGCCGACCAGGGCTGCGGATGCACTTCGACCATCACGCCGTCGGCGCCGGCGACGACAGACGCCTTCGCCATCGGCGGTACGGCCCAACCGATGCCGACGCCGTGTGACGGGTCGGCGATGACGGGCAGATGCGTGTGATGGCGGATCATGACGATCGCCGAAATGTCGAACGTGTTCCGCGTCATGGTTTCGAACGTGCGGATGCCGCGTTCGCAAAGGATGACCTGCTTGTTGCCGAGGCTGAGGATGTATTCGGCGGCGAGAAACAGTTCGTTCAGTGTGCAGCCCGCGCCGCGCTTGAGCAGGACGGGCGTGCGCTTGCGACCGACGGCCTCCAATAGCGAGTAGTTCTGCATGTTGCGCGCGCCGATCTGAAGCACGTCGGCGACGAGTTCGACGGCGTCCAGCGTCTCAGAGTCTTTGACTTCCGTGACGATGCGCAGATCGAATTCGCGCTTCACGTCGTCAAGCAGCTTGAGCCCTTCGTGCTTCAGCCCCTGAAACGAATACGGACTGGTGCGCGGCTTGAACGCGCCGCCGCGAAAGAACTTTGCACCACTGGCGGCGACGATCTCCGCCGATCGAAAGACCTGTTCGCGTGACTCGACGGCGCAGGGTCCACCGATCGTCGTGAGGCTGCCGTCGCCGATGGTTGCGCCGCGCACGTCGACGATCGTTCGTTGCGGATGCGATTCCCGGCTCACTAGGCGACAGGCGCCCGTGATTGGTACGCACTCGAGAACCCCCGGCATGCCAAGGAATCGTTCGGCGGCGATACCGTTCTCATTGCCCGTGATGGCGACAGCCGTCCGCGTTGCACCGGGCAGAACGTTCGATGTGTTGCCCGCGTCTTCGATGCGTTTGCACACGGCGTCGATCTGGGCTTCTGTTGCATTGCGATGCATGAGGATGAGCACGACTTAACCTTGCTCCTTGCCGGTCGCTTCCTTCGCTTTGGAATCCGCACCGATGTATTCGGCGTACTGCTTCAGGTACACGCCGAGTTCCTTGTCTTCGCCGTCGAATTCCATGTCGTAGTCGCGCGTCAGTTCGTCGAGCGCGACTTGCAGCGGCTTGTGCTTGTGTTTCATCCAGAACGCGGCGAGCGCGGCGCTCGATCTCTTGTCACCGGCGGAGCAATGAAAGTAGATCGGCTGGTCCTTTGCATTCGCCAATGCATCGGCGGCCTCATCGAGAGTCGGCAATTCGCCCCTGCCGTCGCCGTTCATCGCAAAGCGAAAGTGATTGAGATTGAGTTCCTTCACGACATCGTCGAGTTCCGTGTCGCGTTCCTTGCCTTCGTCGCTCGTCAGAGAAACGATCGTGCGAATGTGCTTTTCTTCGTGAAGGCGTTTGACTTGCTTCGCCGTCGGAAATCCGCCGCGATAGAGTCGGCCGGGCTCGGCTTCCGCGAATCGATTCGGTGTCTCCTGCATCCGCATCACGCCGGCGAGGACGACAGGGGGAAGAACGATCAGCAGGATGAGTAGCGTGGAACGCATGATGTTACCTCGTGGATCAGGGTTGGCATCCGCCGATGCCGGGCTTTCGGATTGAAGCGTCAGGCATGACGCCGTTTCTCGCATTCGGCCCCATTGCCCGATCGACGCCGTTCAGTCGACTTACGCCTTGGCCGCAGCCGGCATATCCACTTGATTGATATAGTCGATCATGCGACGCAGCTGTCCGTGGGCCCGACGATTGAAGTGCATCATCAGTCGCGACTTGTCCGGCAGTTCGTCCCGCTCGTCACTGAGCGGTCCGGGAATCGCTTCGATCTTGCCGCTGTCCAGGATGCCGGAATATTGCTCGTTGATGTGATCGAGCACGCCCGCCGGCAACGGCGAATTCAATCGGAGCACGAGACGATCCTTGACGTATCGACTCGAATGGAAGCGCCGATAGAACGTCATGATCTCCTCGACGGCCTCGTCGATATCATCCGTCACTTTGAACAGGTCCATATCATCGGCGCTGATCATTCCGTTGTGCAGCAACTCGGCCTTCACATAGGTTCGCCAATGCTGCCAATACGTGCCGCCGGGCGCGTCCAGCAGGACGATCGGCACCATCTCGGCTTTGCCCGTCTGCACGAGCGTCAGCACTTCGAAGCCTTCGTCCTGCGTGCCGAATCCGCCCGGAAACAGGGCGACGGCCTGCGCCTCTTTCGTGAACATCAGCTTGCGCGTGAAAAAATATTTGAAATTCACGAGCTTCTGATCGCCTTCGATGATGTCGTTCGTCTTCTGCTCGAACGGCAGTCGAATCGCCACGCCGAAGCTGGCTTCCTTCCCGGCGCCGCCGTGACCGGCCTTCATGATCCCGTCGCCGGCGCCTGTGATGACCATCCATTTTCGCATCCGCATCTGCTCGGCGAACCTGACGGCCTGGATATAGTCCGGATGGTCCTCCGGCGTTCTGCTGGAGCCGAAGATGGAGACTTTGGGAATGTCCTCGTACGGGGCGAACGTCTTGAACGCGTATCGCAACTCCGCCAGGGCCCGCTCGACGATTTTCACGTCGCCGCGGCTCGTGTCGTCCTTCGACATCCGGCAGACAGTCCGCAGCATACTGGCGTACATGTCGGCGTCCCGGCCCGATGCGAATTGGGCGACAAACTGCTCGATCGCCGTCTCGCGAGCGGCGCGTTCTTCCTCAGTGAGTGGTTTGATCATGGTGATTCGAATCGTGTATCGGGGCCCGGCCCCGATGGGGTTTGCTCTTCTCCTAATTGCACGGCAAAGTATAGCAATTACGGAAGTTACCGCCACAGTGCGTCCCGTGACGTCCGGCCAGCGCCGCTTGACGGCGATCCACTGGGCCCCTTAACTCCGTATCGGTATCCCATGTCGGAAGATACGTTCAATGCAAGGCTTACCATTCCTAACGTCATCACGAGTCTGCGCTTGCTGCTCTTGCCCCCATTTGTTGCCTGTGTGATATTTCAGTCCATGCCGGATGCCGCGGGATGGCCGAGATGGGGGGCGTTCGGGCTGTTTTTCGTGATGGCAGTGACCGACATGTTCGACGGCTATCTTGCCCGCCGATTGAAACAGATCTCCCGCCTGGGCGCCATGCTTGACGCAGTGGCCGATAAGACGCTGCTCTTCGTATCGATGCTGCTGTTGTACGTCGTCGGCGTCCGCGATATTTCCAGCGAGCCCCACAGAATATTTCACCTGCCCGCCTGGGTTTTTGCAGCCGCGTTGGGAAAGGATCTGTTTGTCACTGCCGGATATTGGATCGTCCGCAGCCGGACCCACGACAAACGCGTCAGCCCCGGCTGGATGGGGAAAGGCTGCACAACGTCGCAGATGCTCCTCGTTCTCGCTATGCTATTGTGGTTTGTGAACCCGGATGCGATGGAGCCTGTCGCCATCGCACTGTTTTATATCGCAACGATCCTGGTGATGTTGACGATCGCCAGTTATTCAAGACAGGGCTGGCAGCAATGGCGCGCCGGCCCGATCGACGTCCAATCCACTCAGGAGTAATCGACGTGATGACCACGCATTTCAGTCCGATCCCCGAAATCCTTGACGAGCTCCGGGCGGGTCGAATCATCGTGCTGGTAGACGACGAGAATCGCGAAAACGAAGGCGATCTCGTTTGTCCCGCTGAATTGGCCACGCCCGACGCTGTCAACTTCATGCTCAAGTACGGCCGCGGCACGCTCTGCGTTGCGTTGACGAAAGCTCGCTGCGATCGACTCAATCTGCCGCCGCAGGCGCCCGTCAACAACACGCCTTTCGGCACGGCTTTCACGGTCACGATCGACGCCGCGCCGCAATTCAATGTCACGACCGGCGTTTCCACGAGCGATCGATCGACGACGATCCTCCGTACGATCGCGGAAGAAGCCGTGCCCGAAGATTTCGTGCGCCCCGGTCACGTGAATCCGCTGATCGCACGGGATGGCGGCGTTCTCGTCCGCGCCGGCCAGACGGAAGGCTCCGTCGATCTCTGCCGGCTTGCCGGCCTGATGCCGGCCGCCGCGATCATCGAGATTCTCAACGAAGACGGCACGATGGCCCGCGTTCCGCAGCTGACGGAATTCTGCAAGACGCACGATATCAAGATGTGCACAGTCGCTTCGCTCATCGAATATCGCATGCAGCGCGAGCGAATTGTCGAACGCGTCGAGTCCGTGCCGCTTCGCAATCGATTCGGCCTGTGGCAGCTCAACGCCTATCGCAGCAACGCCGACAATGAAACGCACATGGCGCTCTGCATGGGCGGCATTGGTATCGAAAATGAGGAAGGAACGCCGACGGACGACGCACCCCTCGTCCGCGTTCACTCCGAGTGCCTGACGGGCGACGTCTTTGGTTCCTCCCGCTGCGATTGCGGGGAGCAGCTGGATGCTGCCATGGAACAGATTTCCGAGGTCGGTCGCGGCGTCGTGCTTTATCTGCGGCAGGAAGGCCGCGGGATCGGCCTCGTCAACAAGCTGCGGGCCTATCGGCTGCAGGACGAGGGGCTGGACACGGTCGAAGCGAACGAGCGGCTTGGCTTCCCGGCGGACAAGCGGGATTACGGCGTTGGCGCGCAGATCCTTCGCGATCTTGGGCTTTCGAATGTGAGAATTCTGACGAATAACCCAAAGAAAGTCAGCCGGCTGTCAGTCTACGGGCTGAATGTCGTGGCTCAGCTGCCAATTGAGATTCCGTCGAACCCCGACAATCGTCGATACTTACAGACGAAGCGTGACAAGATGGGCCACGTGTTCCGAAATCCGGAACCCTGACTGAGGCGCCTCCCATGGCGGGTTTGGTTGAACAATTGACGACGCGATCGGCGCTCGGCCCGCGAACGGAGCCGCGAGCGCCCCGCGCCCCGTCCTTCTTCGTCGCCCCCTTTGACAACCTGTTTGCGCCAGTTGTCGCATCGTGGGCGAGAACCCCCCTTGAGTTGTCGTGGCTTGCCCCCGGAACGGCGGCGCCGCTTACGCCTGCGAAAGTCTGCGCATGGCGTCGCGAAGACGGCCGACGATTCCTTTTTCTGAGTGAGGCCGACGATGTCCCGTGCGGATACTCGGAACTCAATCGAATGCCAGACGAGCGCCGCCGCTATTGGATCGGTCACTTCGTCATCGATCCCGCCCGGCGTGGTGAACGACTGAGCCATGTCTTCTTTCACAATCTCGTCGTGCATGCATTTGAAGAGATGGGGGCGCTGGAGGTCCTGCTCGTCGTGATTCCTGAGAATGCCGCCGCCATCAAGTGCTACGAGCGCGGCGGCATGATCGTCAGTGGCCGCGAATCAAAACGCTTCGACGCGACCGGCAAGCGACACACATTCCTGCGCATGAGCCTGAGTCGCAAACGCTACGAACGCCTCGACGCATATCGAGAGCCCCGTCAATTCCGCGCCGCGTTTGTTCGATCCGCCATCGGTTTACTGAACCGCCGATGAATCCCGCCCCGAGACGACGCGACGTCCCTCAGCCAGCTCAATGTTTCGTTGATTCGCTGAATTGAATCACAGTATTGTGCTTCAGGTCCCCGCCGATTTCTTCGACGGACAATCGAACGAATCCACCTTCCACGTCCGTCGCCGGATCGATGCGGAATTCCCGGATCGCCGTCTCCCCCGAACCCAGATGATTGATCGTCCGAGTCTCTCGCGGTCGCCCAGGAGCGATCAGGTACGCACGAAGTCGCAGGACGTGATCGGCCGTGTTCGTCACGCGTTGCACGAATCGAATGCCGTCCGCATCTCGATGGGCAAACACATTGACATCCAGCCCCGGCGCGTCGACGCGAATCGGCGTTGACACATAGGTCGCGCCGTCGCCGTCTCCGCCCACGTCGAGTCGGCCGTTCAGCGTGTACCAGCCCGCCGACGCGTTGCTTGGCGGTTTGAGCTGGATCGGCAGATTCAGCGTCTCGCCGGGCTGCAGTTTGATTGACAGTCGATGCGGCGTGATCCGCCATCCGTCCGGACCCTGAAGCAGTAATTCGCCGACCATGTCGTCGTTGCTGAAGTTTCGCAACAACAAGTCGCGTGATTGCGGCCTGATGGACGCCGTCAGAACGGCGTTTTCGAGCTCGAAGGAATCGATGCCCTTTATTCGGAACGGCAAGACCGGTCCGACGAACACGGGCATGCCGCCGACGCGAAACGTCGCGCCGCCTTCGTTTCGGATCGTTTCAACGGGATTTCCCCAGACGTCATGAATCGCGGTCTCTTCGGGGACGTCGAGCGTGACGAGTTTCGATCGTTCGTCGGGCCACCAGAGTGCGATTGCGCCGGCGCGACTCGAGTCGTCGGTGAACAGCCAGGACGCAAGCTCGGGATGCAGCGTCATTCTCGCCGCGTTTTCAAGACCGCCGAGGCGTCGTGCGATCGTGTGGAGAATGACGAGTTCCTCACGCGGTCGAATCACTTCGCCGTCATCGCTTTCCTGAAACGTCCACAAGGCGGGAACGAAGACAGACTCGTATTGCATCGCCCGGGCCGAGATCAAACCGCGTGCGAACCTGGAGAGCCGCGCTTCTCGATCGTATCGATCCTCGTCTGTCGTAGAGAGCGACGCCCAGCGCGATCCCTGGGGATCGCCCGTCGTCGCCGGCTCGACGTCGTCGTAGCCGACGTTCGGCGTCTGATGGAACTCAAACGTTGTCGAAGAAATGTCGTTCTCGCCGAGTTCGACTCGCGCGCCGCCGAATGATGAATAGGGCAGAACAAGTCGCGGTTTTCCAACGAGTGGATTCACGACCTGCCGGGCGCTTTCGATGGCGGCCTTGATCGTCGTCGTGTCGAATCGCGGCGCGCCGTGATCATCGCCGATCTGCCATGTGTTCGTCCACGCACCATGCCGCATGAGGAGCAGCCCGAGATAGGGGACCCAGTCGTTCTTTTCGGAGAGGGGGATTGCCAGCGCCCGCTCGACTGTGCGTTTCGGATATTCGTACGCCTCGGCCAGCGATTTCGGCAGATCGTCAAGGACGGCCACGATGTCGATGCCGCGGGTTCGAAATGTTTCGATCATCTTCTGCGTATTCGCATCGCCGAAGACGACTTGCTCTTCCGTCAGCCCGAAACGCCACAGTGGCAACTTGACGGCGCCCGGGCGAATTCGATCCACGAGTTCGACGACTTCGGATCGATTGACGCTCTCGTCGCTCAGGACAATGCCGAATCCGTCCCCCGTTGGGCGATCTCCGGCCAGGCTGCGGCGAATGACGACCAATCGTCGATCGTGCGCAGCGATCACGTGTTCGTCGAGCCGCATTTCGAGCCGTGCCGTGTACATGCCGGGCATGAGGGCTGAAATGTCGATAGGACGTCGATCCGCAATGAGCGAAGGGCCGTCGAGTGTAAACACCTGTTGCGATTTCCCGAGGGCGTCTTCGATTTTCAGCGTCAAGTCAAGGCCGGCGCCGTCCAGATCGAGAAGCTTGAAGCCGCAGCGGATCGGCTCATCGTCATAGTAGAAGTGGCTGCTGTGATTGAGTTCCATTTCGACGCGCGGCCGGCGAATGACGACGATGTCATCAAACCACGCGGACGCGTTCGTATCGCGCAGCGGAATCGGAGCGAACGGTCCTTCTGCGGCGTTCGGCAGGGCAGGTTGCTCGATACGGCAACTCAATGCGATCCATCGGGCGTTCGCAACGCCGCCGGGCAGGTCGACGACGACTTGCGTCCACGCGTCGCCGCCGGAGCGTGAATTGACGGGCTCGCTGAAACGTTCCGTTTCGTCAATCGGCTCCAGTGCGTGATCGAGATAGTAAGCCGAGATGTGGGCGGCAGCATGATTGAGGGAATCGGTCCGAATCCACGCCGTCACGCGATACTCGCTGCTCGGATGTGCGGGAATGTCCTTTGCAAGGTAGTAAGCGCCGACGTTGCCCGTGCGAATCTGAAGTCGAAAACTCGGCGCGTCGTCGTGTCCAATCTCGCGATCAAAAGCAGGCTCGACAAAGCGCGGGAATTTGCCGCCCGTGATGGGCAGCCAGTTCATCGGCAGTGTTTCGAAGTTGCCGAGCCTGGTTTCGTCAAAGTCGAAACGCCTGGCTTCGCGCGCAAGGCCTGATGTCTTCCGCGCCGGCGAGTGCTGCGCGATTGCACTGGATGAGGCAAAAGCGATCGCGCAGAGACCAACGGCTGCAGCGAGGAGCGATCGCATTCGTCGTCCGGCCGCGCACGCTGCGCCGTCAAATTCGACGACGCCGCTCGTTGCGTCCTTGCGATGAACCATCGACATCGGCATGCACAACTTATCGG
>JAJDEC010000219.1 GCA_029259995.1 Phycisphaerae bacterium | reverse complement strand
GGCCCTGCCCAAGGACATCGTTGACGCGACGGCGGATCGCTATATTGAGGCCTATCGATTGCTGACAGGCCGGAATATTTAGCGCTTCTGCACCAATCATCTCCGCTGTTGAGTCTTGCCGGGGGCACGGACAATCGACTGTCGATCCACCTGGCGTCAATCCTTCAGGATTCTCCCGAACCACGAATGCCCCGCCGACATACTGGAATGTGAATGCCAAACGAGAACAACACCAGTCTCAAGCTCAAGCTCATCGGCGCGTTTGCGATCGTGTATGTTGTCTGGGGATCAACGTATGTCGCCATCCGTTTCGCGATCGATTCGTTTCCACCATACTTGATGGCGGGCTGTCGTTTCCTGATTGCGGGCACGATCCTGTCATTGATCGTAAGACGTCGATCCGCCGAACCACTGACGAGGCGCAATCTACAGGCCACGTTCATCGTCGGCACATTTATGCTCCTCGGCGGCAATGGGCTCGTCTGCTGGGCCGAACAGACCGTTCCATCCGGCGTCGCGGCGCTCCTGGTCGCGACAGTACCCATCTGGATGGTCGTTCTGGACTGGTTGATTTGCAAAGGTCCGCGACCCAGTCCTGCGATCATCGCCGGACTTCTACTGGGACTGACAGGCATCTATGTTCTTACGGGCTCCAGGAGCTTCGCGAGTGAACCGATCAACCAATGGGGCGCGATCGCCCTGCTCAGCGCCTGCGTCTTCTGGACACTCGGATCACTCTATTCCCGGCGCGCCGCACTTCCCAAGTCGACTTTGCTGGCGACAGGACTGGAAATGATCGGCGGTGGATTGTCGCTCCTGGTCGTCGGAACGCTGAACGGCGAATGGTCGTTGATCCGACAAGCGTCGATCACGCCCAAGTCATGCCTCGCGCTCGCTTACCTGATCGTCTTCGGGTCCATCGTCGCACTGCCCGCCTACAAATGGTTGCTGACGGTCGTTCCGCCCGGCCGCGCTGCGACTTACGCCTATGTCAATCCTGTCATCGCCGTATTCCTGGGCGCCCTGCTCGCCGGGGAAGCCTTGTCGCCGCGAGTCATTCTGGCCTGCAGCGTCATTGTATTCGCCGTCGTCATCATCACGCGGGCATCTCATCGTCCAACGCCGGCCGCCGAAACAGCCGTCGTCGAATCGCCGGAAAGCGAATCGCCGATCGTCGTTTGCAATGCGCGCCGCTGAATCGTCAAGGTCGATACACCACGTGCCATCAGAATCACCCTGCCGTTCGTGCCCAACTGGCGATACACGGATACGCGGCCCCCCGGTACCCTGTCAAAAATGCCCGAATCCAATCACAACGGCTCGACGCTCAAGCGCCTGCTCGGCATGCCGTCCGTCATCGCCGTCGGTGTCGGCATCGCGATCGGCTCTGGTATTTTTCGTGTACCCGGCGAGATCGCGGAACAACTGCATTCACCGGGCATGATTTTGCTGGCATGGGCCGCGGCCGGTTTGATTACGATGATTCAAAGTCTCGTGAACGCCGAGCTTTCGACGCGCTATCCGCAGGCCGGCGGCGAGTATCAATATCTGAAATCCGCGTACGGCGAATTCGCGGCGTTTCTCTTCGGCTGGTGTTGCACGATCTTCATCAGCGGCGCGGGCATTGCGGCGATCGCCGCATCGCTCGGCGATTTCGCCGCGAGCCTGCTTGGTCGAGATGGATGGAATCACGCATTCGGCTCGATCGCGATTGTCGCCATCGTGGGCGTCAACTGTCTCGGTCTTCGAAGCGGCGCCGTCACACAGACTCTGTTGACGACTGTCAAGGTCGTCGCACTGTTCGGCATCGCCGCCGGCGCAATCTGGTACTGCGGCCGCGCGACGCCCGCACCCGTCGATGCCGCCTCGATGACACACACATCGGCAGGCGGATTCGTCGCGGCCACATTGCTTGCTTATTGGTGCTTTACGGGCGCGACGGATTCCGTCCGCCTTGCCGAGGAAGTGCACGACACGCGCAAGTTGCTGCCCCGCGCCCTGATCGCAACGACGCTGCTCGTGGCGATCGTCTACATGACGTACAACTACGCGCTGTTGTGCGCCGCCTCGCCGCCGGAGATGGCCGGCCGGGAAGACGCCCACACGCTCGCATTCATCGGTTCGTCGTTGCCGATCAGCGAACTCATCCTCATCACGAGCATCATCGTCTGCATCGGAGCGATCTCGGCAGCCTTGCTTGCCAATTCACGCGTCGTGTTTGCAATGGCCCGCGATCGGCTTGCGTTTCAGCCGCTGGCGTGGATGTCGAATCGCCAGGCGCCGATTCCGGCGCTGATGCTCATCGGCGCCATCGCAATCGCCTTTACCTGGAATCGATCATTCGGCCAGATCCTGAGAATCTACTTCCTCGGAAGCGCCATTCTCTTCGGACTGGTTTATTTCAGCCTCTTCGTCTTTCGGCGACGAGAGGCGAAACAGGCGACAACCGATCGCGACGATGTCTACCGGCTGCCCTTCGCCGGCGTACTTGTTTCGCTGCTGCTGGTTCTCGAAGCGGCCATCGCCGTGAAGTGCATGCGCGATTCGCCGACGGACAGCATGGCGACACTCGGCACATTCGTCGTCATTGCGATTGCCTACGGAATCGTCCGCCGATCGCGCTGACGACGGATCCCCGTTCACGCATTGCGATCAGGCTACGGGTTCTTATGACTGCCGTCGCACCACGGCGCATTGCCGGTCTTGAAGCACATGCAGACGGCCTTCTTGCCGTCGGCTTCGACGGAGCACACGATCGGGCCGATCTCTTCGTCGCACTGCTTGTGCGAGCCGTCGCAATGGGGAAGGCTCGCGCTGAGACCGCATTGGCAATACGCCTTTTTTCCGGCTGTTTCTTCGAGCACGTGAGGTGCTGTTCCAAATTTTCGCTGCATGTCGCGTTCCTTCTCGTCGGAATTATTGTTCATCGAAACAAGAAACCCGCGGCGACACTGATGTGTGTCACCGCGGGAATTCGTCGGTTGTCAAGACGTACGGGACGTCATCCTCGCAAGTCAGGCCTTCTTGCAGCAGGCCTTCTTGCAGTCAGGACCACACTTCTTCGCCATCTTGCAGCAGTCCTTTGTGCAACCGGGCGCGCACTTCTTGGCGGACGTGCAGCACGCCTTCTTGCAGTCTGGACCACACTTGGCGCCCTTATTGGCGCAACAGGCCTTCTTGCAGTCGGCGCCGCATTTCGCGCCCTTGGCACAGCACGCCTTCTGGCAGCCCGCCGCGCACGCCTTGGCGCCGGCCTTGCAGTCGGAGCACGACGCCGTGTTCTCGCTGCAGCCCAGGCCTGCCGTCATTCCCATCGCCAGTACCAAACCCAAACACACTCGCATCAACGCCTTCATCATGAGTTCCTTCTTCAAAGTGCATCCACGACGACGAGTAAACCCTCGTCATCGAGGCGGGGCATCACAAGCGACTTGCGTCACCTGCTTTGTCCACAGTCAAGTTTTGCCCGACAGACAGAATCGTCCGCAAGGCGACCTATTCAGTCATATCGGCGGACATCGACGTCACGCCGTCGTCATCAATGTAATTCGTAAACGGCGGTTCGCGCGTGACAGAATCTGCGCGGGCCGCGTCGTGATCGTAATTGTCGATGATGCTCGGCGACAATCGCCCGTCGCTCTCCATCAACGTGCCGGGCGGCGTGACGACGGCACTGATCGGCCAGGCCGCACCATTCAACACGAATCGTGCCGGGCCATAAGCGATGTGCAGATAGTCCACCCAGTTCATCGCGAACGTCTCATCCGGTTCATTCTCGTCGGCGACTTCGTGAGCGCGATTGCCCTTGTCTTCGAACGGATCCTCGAACCAGAGCGGCCAGTGCGACACGGCCCCGTTTCGGGATTGAATCGTCTTGACGGGCCAATTCGTCCGCCAGCGGTTCGACGAGAACTCGCGCTTGTCGCAATAGCCCTGCGCGCTCGCCGTCGTCATCTCGTCTTCGACGATCGTGCTGGAATCAACCCACGGGTTATTGACGTGCGCACAGCCGACCGCGCCGACGGAACACAACACAACCACGAGCAACGCACTAGGAAATATCGACTGTATTTTCGACCGCATAGTTGGGGGCTTCCTCGGTAATCACCAAATTGTGCGGATGCGACTCCTGCATGCCCGCACCGCTGATGCGCACGAATCGCGCATCGGTTCGCAGCGTCTCGATGTCCGCCGCGCCACAGTATCCCATTCCGGCACGAAGACCGCCAACCAGTTGATATGTCAATTCTGGTAAGCGACCGCGATACGGCACCCGGCCCTCGACGCCTTCCGGGACGAGTTTAGTTCGATCCGTCTCGTTTTTCTGGCTGTAGCGATCGGCGCTGCCTTCGTGCATCGCCCCGATCGAGCCCATACCGCGATATTCCTTGAATCGGCGGCCTTTCCAGAAGACGAGTTGCCCGGGCGATTCGTCGAGCCCGGCGAAGAGCGAGCCGATCATGACGGAATTTGCGCCGGCGGCCATCGCCTTCGTGATGTCGCCGGAGTAACGGATGCCGCCGTCGGCAATCACCGGCACGCCAGCATCCGAAGCAATCGGCACGACGTTCATGATCGCCGTGATCTGCGGTATGCCGACGCCGGAGACGACGCGCGTCGTGCAGATCGATCCGGGACCGATACCGACTTTCAGGGCGTCGGCGCCGGCGTCGATCAAATCTCGGGCGGCGTCGGCCGTCGCGATATTGCCGGCGATGACTTCGATGCCGAATCGCTTCTTGATTTCCTTGACCGTGTTGATGACGTTGCCGCTATGGCCGTGCGCCGAGTCAACGCCGATGACATCAACGCCGTTCCGGATGAGGGCTTCAACGCGTTCAAACTCGAACACGCCGACGGCAGCGCCGACGCGAAGCCGGCCGCGCTCGTCGCGACAGGAATTCGGGAACTGCCGGTTCTTGTCGATGTCGCGCATTGTGATGAGACCGGCGAGGCGACCGTTGGCATCGACGAGCAGGAGCTTTTCGACCTTGCTGCGTTGAAGAATCCTGCCGGCGTCATCGAGCGCCGTTCCGGCCGGGGCCGTGACGAGATTGGTCTTCGTCATCACGTCGGACACGGGCGTCGTCGCCGCGGAAAGCGTCTTGCCGTCGCTCTGATCGAGGAATTTGAGATCGCGTCGCGTGAGGATGCCGACGAGCTTGTTGCCATCTTCGACAATGGGCACGCCGGAGATATTCTGAATCCGCATGAGATCCGCCGCGCGTTCGACGGAGTCGTTCGGCTTGAGCGTGACAGGATCGACGATGACGCCGTTGGCGCTGCGTTTGACCTTGTCGACCTCGCGGCATTGGTCTTCGATCGACAGGTTCTTATGAATGATGCCGATGCCGCCCTCTTGTGCCAGCGCGATGGCGAGGCTGGATTCCGTCACCGTATCCATCGGAGCGGACACGATCGGCATGTTGAGACTGATGGAGCGCGTGAGCTGCGTGCGCACATCGGCGTCCCGCGGAACGACGTCGCTGCGGGCGGGCACGAGGAGAACGTCGTCGAAGGTGATACCGTCGCCGATGATCTTGTTGTGCATGCACGGGCCTTTCTGCTCCGGGCCCGTTTGACGCAGTGGACGTCAGATTCGGGGCGATTTGGAGCCTTTGGTACACGATATCGGAGAGAAACGGCCCGGGCAACACGCGCCGGCGCGGTTCGATCCGGCGGCGGAGGCCGGATCCGGCAAGATTCGCGCGATGGGTATGGCGGTAGGTTTCGCGTCCGAGGCGCGGGGTTGGACGCTGGGTCGCTTGATGCGCATGGCGGGGGCGACGGCGGGCTGCCGACATGGTTCGGAAAATCGTCGGGATTTCCCACAAAGCGGTTGATCGCACTGAGTGAAAAGCGGCGGATCCTGCGTGCGGCCGGGTGGAAATGCGGCTCCGAGTGTTGATTGCCGTTTGCACGGGCTAACTCCTTCAGGCGTCGGGCGTTTGGGCGACTGGCGGCAGATCACCCCATGTGCAAACGCCCGCAAAGTCTCGCAAATTGTCGCAAACGTTGCGTTCTGCGTCCGCGGGACGCACTGGCGTCGGCCGCGGATTTGGTTCTATTTGGACTGGCTTGATCGGCGTTTCGCGTCGACGGCGGCGTGTTGGGATCGCGCCGTTACCGTGATCATTCGTCGAGCGCATCATGGGGCGTGGATGACAAGGCGAGCAAAGACAGGGTAGAATCGATGATCTTCGCGGCGAGAGCATCGCCGTGGACGTCGCGCTCGTAGCTCAGTTGGATAGAGCAGCGGACTTCTAATCCGCAGGTCGCTGGTTCGAGTCCTGCCGGGCGTAGTCTTCACTCTGGTGCGAGAATCCTTTCTCGCAACCACGCCCCGGGGAATCCTATCCCCGACGCGTCGCGAACGGCACAATCAATGACACATACGCCGCCGCGCAGCGATTCCCCGACCGCGGGCATTGTCCCGCCGATGGCGACTGCGACGAATGCGGGCTTTTTTCGGGTTCATCACGGAATTCCGGGGAACGCGACGTGAACGCAGGGGAACGCGACTTGAGCGTAGGGGAATGCGAATTGATCGGACTCACGCCGCACGCTGAAGGCGTGCCATAAGGAAGCCCAGGGCAAGTGCAGCCCGCGAAGCGGGCAATCGCAGCCCTGGGTTGCGGATCAAACCAT
>JAJDEC010000218.1 GCA_029259995.1 Phycisphaerae bacterium | reverse complement strand
TCGGCCTGTCGCCGACGCATCTGCATCTCAAGGCGCACACGCTCTTCGATGGAACCGGCGAGATCATCATGGACCGATACGCTCAATTGTCCGCCGATCCCGGCGTCGTCCTCACGCAGGGCCCCGATCACACGATCCGCGGCACGGGCAATCTCAAGGCGAGCCTGATCAACGACGGAACTGTCCGCGCCGACGATCCCGTCAACTGGCTCACGCTCGACACCAACCCGAAGACGAACAACGGCACCATCGTTGCCGACGCCGATTGCCGGCTCGACATCATCGGCACCTACGAGATCCTGCAGGGCGAAGACGGCCTGATCCTCGCCGACGGCGGCATTGTGCTCTTGAAGAGCCTGTCAACCATCACGCCGATGTCGATCACGGGCGGTACGCTCGGAACCCTGAGCGATGGCGTCATCCGCACGGGCTCGAACGATACGGTACTGACCGACGTTAACATCGCGGGCCTGCTGGAAGTCGACTTCGGTACGTCCATCCTCGTTGCTGGTGACGGCGTCACCAACAACGGTACGATCCACGTCAATCCGTCGGCAACGCCGTCGTTCGCGCATTTCGTATTCATCGAGGACAGTGAATTAAGCGGCCTCGGTGAGCTGATCCTCGGCCGCAGCTGGTATGCCCGCCTGTTAACCAACGCAGGCGTCGTCGCGACGAACGGCGTCGGCCACACGATTCGCGGCAACGGCGTCATGAGCGGCGACTTCATCAACAACGGAACCATCGCTCCCGGTGAATCGATCGGTCTGATCGAGACTTTCTCACCGATGACGCTGACGCAGGGGCCGACCGGCGTCATCGACGTCGAAGTCGGCGGCACAGGCCAGTCGGAATATGATCGCATGACGGGCGCCGCCGCCTACAATCTCGACGGCACGCTGCGCGTCTCCGTCGTGGCGCCCTACGTTCCGCTGGTCGGCCACTCGTACACGATCATCAGCGGCAGCAGCGTCAGTGGTTCATTCGCCGCGATCGAGGGCGATCTGCCGGGACCGGGCCTCGACTGGGACGTCACGTACACGGCGACGAGCGTCGTGCTGAGCGTCGTCCACTGCGATCTGTCGGTTGACATGCAGCCGCTCAATCAGACTGTCTGCCGCGGCAAACAGGTCACGCTCAGCGTGTCCGCGTTCAACGCAGACAGCTATCAGTGGCAATTCGGCGGCGAGGACATCGCTGGTGCGAACGCATCGACATACTTCATCCCGTTCGCTTTGCCGGCCGACACAGGTCTCTACACCGTTGTCATCACGAACCACTGCAACGAAGTGACCGCCGGGGCCTCGCTGTTCGTTCATCCCGGCGGCAGCGGCGACGTCAACGGCGACGGCGCCTTCGACGGCCGCGATATCCAGGCCTTCGCCGAGGCCCTGGTCGGCAACATGTCCGTCAACGCCGGCTACTGCGCCGCCGACATCACGGCCGACGGCGACGTGGATCAGGATGATGTGCATCCGTTTCTGTACACACTTTTGTTTGAGTGAGTGTATGGAGCCAGATTACTCTGCCACAATTGTGGCAGGCCGGAGACGCGCAGGGTGGGTTGAATTCAACCCGCCCTGTGCATTTCAATGGTGAATCTGGAACGGAACCGGCGAACGGCGTAGCAGTCTCAGAATTCTCGCCGCTGTCGCGCCGGCGGAATGTTCAACTGGCTTCGATACTTCGCGACTGTGCGTCTGGCGACAGGCGTGCCGCCGTCGCTCAGTTTGGCGGCGATTTCGTCGTCGCTGAGGGGCTTCGCCTTGTCTTCGGCGTCGATGACCTGCTTCATTTTCGCCTTGATGCTGTCCCAGCTCACTGCCTCGCCGCTGTCATCCGTCATGCCGCCCGTGAAGAACATCCGGAGTGGATGGATACCGCGCGGGCTCTGGATGTACTTACCGTCGACCGTTCGACTGATGGTCGAGGGATCGCAGCCGAATTCCTCGGCCACGTCGCTCATGCGCAGCACCTTGAGAAACTGCGGTCCGTAGTCGAAGAAATCCCGCTGTCGTTCGACGACGAGCTTTGCCAGTTCGAGCATCCGCTCGCGGCGATAATGAATTGCGTCGATCAGCGCCCCCGCCGCGTCCACGCGATTCCGAAGGAAGTCGCGGGCCGCCTTGTCCTGCTGCTTGTCTTTGAGCATCCGCTTGTACTGACCGCTGATGCGCAGGCGCGGCATGTTGCCGCGCGTCAGCCGGACTGTGTAGCTATCGCCGTCGTCGTCGTGTTCGATCATCACATCGGGGCTGATGCGCGGCGTGTCGGCCTGACCGATGAGCAGGCCCGGATGATGCTGAAGCCTGCCGATGATCTTCAGCGCGTCCTTGATGTCTTCGATCGGTCGCCCCGTCTTCTTGGCGACTTGCGGAAACTGATTCCTTCCCAGTTCGACGAGGTGATCGCGAACGAGCGTCTCGTGAAACGGATCGAAGTCGCCCCGGGCGTGAAGCTGAACCAAGAGGCACTCGGCCAGATCGCGGGCCCCGACACCGATCGGATCGAGCGTGTGGACATGCTCAAGCGCTTCGTCGAGGACATTGCGATCGATCAGCGGCGTCCGCGACAGCGCAATCTCTTCCATCAGGCGATCGATGTCGCTTCCGTTGCGCTTGATGATCAGGGGGCGCTGTTCGCTCGGCGACTCTTTGCCGTTGCCGTTGTCGCCGGTTCGCGGCTGTACTTCGGACTCGCGCCGGAGATAGCCGTCCTCATCCATCCAGTCGATGATCACTTCGCCGGCCTCGGCGACTTCCGGCGAAAGCTCGAGCAGATGCCACTGGGAAAGCAGGCCGTCTTTCAGGTTTTCGCCGCGACTGGCCGTGTTGGCCATCGCGTCCATCTTGGCGTCGCGTTCGCCGTCGTAGGAGCGGCCACTGCCGTAGGCGAGATCGCCGGGATCGAATTCGAGATCGCGGGACATTTCGTCGAGGCGATCGAAGCTGTCGGCGTCGGCCTGGTCTTCCTGCGTCGTCGCCGTCGCCTCGGTCGGGCTGGCGTCGTCTGTTTCGCCTTCCAGCCCGGATTCCTCAAGCACCGGGTTGGCGGCCATTTCTTCCTGGATTCGGGCCTCGAGGGCCATGAGGGGGAGCTGCAGAATCTCCATGGACTGGATGAGCTGCGGCGTGAGCCGTTGCTCCAGCTTCATCTGCTGGCTGGGTACCATGGAGAGATACTGCGACATGGGTCTTGTGCGACTCCTTCCCCCGTTGTCGAGGTTATTGCCCTGTTGGCTGCCCTCGATCCGTTCCGTACTTCATCGGCCCAAGCGACCGACAGGCCAATTATACAATCAACCACGTGCGGACCATGCCGCCCGGACCTGAGTGCGGCATGAATTTTGCATGTACATTCTTAGTAATAGGACAGCCAACGGCCACAGGGCCATTTCTGACGTCAA
>JAJDEC010000217.1 GCA_029259995.1 Phycisphaerae bacterium | reverse complement strand
TACCTGTTTCGACCATGCGCAGGGATATTCCGACATTTCCGGAGTTCTTGCTCCGCGACTTCGGGACACCTTGTCGTCACGATCGTTCGTTTCGATATCGAAGGCATCGATGGTGGGGATTGGTCTTCTGTCATTGCCCGTGCTTGAACGGCGTCTACCGGGGCGTCGGGGATTTGAGCGATTATGAGTTGAATTACCAACGAATCAGCGTCGAATACGGCGAGCGCCATCCGGAAGCCGCAGGCGAGTTGCTGACGATACTTCGATCTGGTGACTACACGGCCCTCCGGCCTTTTTACGCTAAGATCGGGCTTGGTACGATCTATTAGGATTTGGAGACCTCGCCGACGCCGTAGAATCATGTAGAACTGGTAGGCCGCATGTCGACGATGGGCGTCGGCATGGCACCCGACATGTGTTGATTCCTGGCGAACTGCACTGCTTGAGAGCAGTGGCACCCGCGGATACTCGCTCCGAAGGAGCGACGGATCGTAGCCGCGGGTGGAGTGATGACCGCCGAGCGGTCGGAACGGAACCCGTGGAAAGCGTTTTTCCCTTGTCGTTCCGCCCTGAAAGGGCGGCGAAGGTTTCGGGTTGCCTGAATGATGATGCCCGCACGGCGGTCAGTGTCCGACATCATGATGGATGTCGAATTGCGACCGCGATGATGTCGCCCTTTCAGGGCTTCATGGACAGGGGCGGCCGCCAACCCAGGGCTGCACTTTGTCCGCTTCGCGGACTGCGATTGCCCTGGGCTAACATATGTCGCACTTTCAGTGCGAGGAGCGGCGACCCGCATGCCGACCTTAGGGGTCGGCATGGCACCCGGCGAGGGCGAACGATTGCTCGTCTTCGGCACTGCTTGAGAGCAGTGGCACCCGGCGTAGCTGAGTTGGGCGGGCGGGCATGGCGCCCGGCGATATGATTGATATGAATGGTCAGTGAGACAAGCGAACAAACCAAATTGCATTTGCTCGATATGACGCCCGACTCGCTGTCGGCGGCGCTGGTCGAGATGGGGGAGCCTGCGTATCGGGGGAAGCAGATTCTTCAGTGGGTGTATGAGCGCAATGCGGCGACGTGGGAGGAGATGACGAATCTCTCCAAGCTGTTGCGCGAGCGGCTCGCTGAGAAATTCGTGATCTACGCCAGCGAAGTCGTACGGCGTGCGGCGTCGAACGACGGGACGGTGAAGCTCCTGCTCCGCTGGCCGGATGGGGCGACGAGCGAGTGCGTGATGATTCCCACGGAGACGCACAAGACGGCGTGTCTGAGTTCGCAAGTGGGTTGCCCGGTCGGTTGTCGCTTCTGTGCCAGCGGTCTGGACGGCTTGCAACGCAACCTGTCGACGGGGCAGATCATCGAACAGGCCATGTATGCGCGGCGCGAGGCGCTGGCGGCGGGGGATCGGCTGTCGAATATCGTGTACATGGGGCTGGGGGAACCGCTGGCGAATTACGACAACGTCATCGCCTCGGTTCAGATCATCAACGCCGACTGGGGCATGGGGATCGGTGCCCGGAAGATCACGATCAGTACGGTCGGGCTGCCGAAGCAGATTCGCAAGTTGGCGCACGAGGGGATACAACTCAATCTGGCGTTGTCGCTGCATGCACCGAATGATGCGTTGCGGCAGGCGTTGATCCCTTGGGCGGAGAAGATCAGCATTCGCGAATTAACGGATGCCTGTGCAACC
This sequence comes from Phycisphaerae bacterium, assembly GCA_029259995.1. Classification (GTDB taxonomy): domain Bacteria; phylum Planctomycetota; class Phycisphaerae; order UBA1845; family UTPLA1; genus ECT2AJA-110-A. Next base: position 6,957 of record JAJDEC010000217.1, on the reverse strand, counting down.
TATTTCGAAATGACGGGTCGCGAGATCACGTTGGAGTACACACTCTTGGCTGGAACGAACGACTCAGAAGCGCACGCCCGCGAGCTGTCGCGATTTGTGCGTCGATTGCGATGCAACGTGAATCTGCTGCGATACAACCCCGTGGATTCGCTGCCGTACAAGCGGCCGACGGCGGAGGCGGCGCATGCGTTCTTAGAGAAGTTGCGTTCGTTGGGCGTGAATGCGCATATCCGGAAGTCGCGGGGGAAGGACATCGACGCGGCGTGCGGGCAGTTGCGGCGGCGAGAGATGCAGGGGAAGTCGGACGGGATATCGTTGCCGGTTGTGGATGGTTGAACATTCCGGAATTGCCCGTGGTTGATCTTTATTCGAATTCTCTCGGCACGGTCGGGGGATTTGTACCGGCGATTAGCCGGTACCACACGACTTCAGGTCCTGGCTATTAGCTGGTACCACACCACCTCATTGACTGGCTATTCGCCAGTACCACACTGTGCGGTTGTTGGCGACGGGTGTTGCGGCGACAATTCTACAGATCGTGGACACGCGTCATTTTCATAAACAGCTGGACGATGCGATGCTTCGCCTGATCGGCGACGGCGGCGTGATTGTGTGCGCGATTTCGGGCGGTGCGGACTCAATGGCGCTGTTGCACGGGCTTGTGCGCGTGCGGGAAATGCGAAAGCGCGACTGGACGCTTCATGTGGCGCATCTGGATCATGGGATTCCGCACAATTCGGCGGACATGATGCAGTTTGTTGCGTCGGCATCGGAGGCGTCGGGCATTTCGTTCCATCACGACTTCGTGGATGTGCCTGCATTGTCGCGGGAGACGCGTGAGTCGATCGAAGAGGCGGGGCGCAAGGCGCGATATGCGTTTCTGGAGCGGGTTTGCACCAACGTCGGCGCGGATGCGTTGGCCGTTGCGCATCATGCGGACGATCAGGCGGAGACGATCCTGCATCGCATTCTGCGTGGTACGGGATTGAGCGGCCTGGCGGGGATTCCCGAGTCGAGGACGTTGATTGAGGGCTCGTGCGTTCGGTTGATTCGACCTTTGCTGGGTTTCCGGCGGAGCGACTGCGTCGCGTACCTGGAGCGTCGCGGCATTGCGTTCATGCATGACGAAACGAATGACGACGTGCTGGCGGCGACGCGGAATCGGATTCGGCATGAGGTGTTACCGGCGATCGAGCGCGAGATCAATCCGCAGGCGGTGACGGCGATCGTTCGCCTGGGTGCGCTGGCGAAGCAGGCGTCGGCGCTACTGGATGAACTGTCGGCCGATGCGTTTGCGCGTTGCTGTGTTGAGTCGTCTGCGGATGTTGTGACGTTCGATGCCGGACTAATGGCAGCGGAGAAGGCGTTGATTCGAATGGCGATTGTGAGCATCGCGGTCGATCGCGTCGGCGGGGGGCGGGCGGAAGTCGGGTTCGAACGATTGCAGGCGGCGTCTGATGCGATTGCGAGGGATCGATCGGACGTCGTGGTCGAGTTGCCGGCGGGCGTGACGGTCTCGAAGCGCGGGCGATTTGTCGCTGTTTCGCGGCGAGATTTCGGCAAGGATCATTCGAATAAGCGAGCGTCCACTCCATCGGGCGTTCGAGCGTCATGACAGATCAATCAGACATGGATCGTGAACGATACGGGCGATGGATGAAGATCGTCGTTGTTGTCGCGTGCGCGGTTCGATTGGCGCTGCTAGGGTACGTGTCGATGAACCCGGGGCCGTTTTCGTTTCCCGATTCGGATCGATACGTTCGTGTGGCGCGGCATATCGCGGCGGGGGATGGACCGATCGATGGGGAGACCGTGCTGGCGGGGACGGATCCAGTGTATCCGGCGATGCTTGCGATCGGCATCCGGATGGGATGTGATTCGGATTCCGGCGTGATGATGTTCGGCCGGGCGATCAACGCGGCGTGCGGCGTGGGCGTTGTCCTGATGGTTGCGGCGTTGGGCGTACGCTTGTTTTCGCGGCGCGTCGGATTATTCGCAGGGGCGTGGAGTGCGATCGATCCGATTCTGCTGTTCTTCAACGCGCTGGCACTGACGGAGTTGCCGTATATCGCGATGTTGATGGGCGCAGTGTTGCTGATCGCGAAGTACTCCGACACGCGACGCCTTGGGTTCGCGATGGCGGCGGGCGTTGTGTTCGGAATTGCGACGCTGACGCGGAGCAGCGGTTTGTTCCTGCCGATTCTCTTTGCGGTCTGGATGGTCGTTGCGTGTGGGCGTGAAATGAAGCGCCGTCAAGCGGCGATGGCGGGCATCGTGATGCTCGCAGGCGTTTTGATCGTCATGTCGCCCGTCATCCACAGGAATTATTCGTTATTCGGGGCGTTTGTTCCCGTGCGAACGGGCAGCGGTGCGAGCCTGATGGAGGCATTGGGACCGTGGGCGGATGGCGGACCCGGGATGGATCGGATTGCGTATCCGCATGTGGTCGACGATGCGAATGAAGTCGAGCGCGATCGCGTGTATCGTGAGGCGGCCGTCGATTGGGCGTCGGCGCATCCCGAAGAGACAGTTCGGCTCGCCATTCGAAAGTTGTCGAGAACCTGGTCGATCACGATCAACGCCGACGCATTCCAGTCGGGGTTTTACGCGGCAATTGGCTGGATATCCGTCGCGCCGGTTTTTCTGCTTGCATTGATCGGCATCTGGCGAATTCGGGGCAAGTGGCGCGTGCTTGTTCTGTTGCTCCTTCCGGGGGCGTACTTTACGCTGGTGCACATGGTCTTCGTTGGTTCGGTTCGATATCGATTGCCGGCGATGCCGTTCCTGTTCATCCTCGCGGCGATCGGATTGTGTGCATCGCTGCGAATGCCGGAGCGATCGCAAAGCGAACAAGTACATTGAGTCGTTCGAAGCTCGAACATCATGCCGCATTGCGTTCCATCAGGGAGTACGTCCACACGCGTGCACTGGTGCGGCATCCGGTGTCGACGTTTCGACGGCGCCTTGGCGTATTCCTTCTGGCGTGCTTTGTTGTTGCATTCGGCTTCTACTCGATTACGACGACGGACGAGGCGATCAAGGAGCGAGCGCTTCAGTTCCTGCGCAAGGCGACACCGGGGGGCGTGGAAATCGAAGTCGGCGGTGCATCGTTCCACATGTTCGACGGCATTACGCTTCGGAATGTGCATGTCTTTGTACCGTACGACGATCGGGTCGATCCCATCAAGCGGAAACGGAGTGAGCGGGAGATTTTCAGCGCAACGACGCTGAAGCTCGTGCATGATCCCTGGCACTTGCTGGCCGGAAATCTGCGCGTCAAGCGAATCCTGGCCGTGCAGCCAAAGATCGTGCTGACGAATAACACGCACACGGGGGCGAGAAACTGGGAGCTACTCAACGATCCGAATCGGCAGCGCTCGCGTCTTCGATCGCGGCATCGACCGATCGTGACGATTCGATCGGCATCGGCCCTGGTGATTAGTATCGATGAAGACGGTGATCGCGTCGTTCGGCAACAGACGCTGGACGCAGATGTGCGACCGGCGACGCAGAGCGATTCCGGGTATGAGATTGAGATTCGCCAATACAAGAATCCGATCGGCCGTGCGACGGTGCACTTCGATCCGGCGGAAGGGACCGTCGCGAATTCGCCGTTTGTCGCGACGAGCACGGTCAAGCTTCAGATGCCCGCGCCGTTGCAGACGCTTTTCGATTCGCTGAGCGTTGAGGGGGATGTTCGGCTCGAACGGTTCGTCTATGACAAGTCATCTGATGCGGATCGGGACACGCGCATCGAGTTGCGGAACGTCAAATGTCGTGTTCCGTTGTGGCTGCTATTCAACCAATCGGCGCCGGCAGAGATCGGTTCGGCGGAAGAAGATCTGAACCTGGCGCTGGTCGAGCTCGAGAACCTGGACGGTCGCGTCGAATTGATCGGCGAGGAGATCAAGATCGACGTGGCGGGCGTGATGAATGACGCGCCGTGTTCCGTGCGCGGGACGCTGACACGAACGGGCGGCGACGTCAAATCAATTGGCGTCGAGCTCGGCATTGCGGCGCACGGGTTTCCGGCCCCGGAAGGCGCGGTTCGAAACTGGATTCTCGCGGACCGGCGCGCACCGGAGGTGATCCACGAATTCATCGAAGATTACGATCCGCACGGCCGGCTGGATGTCGATTTGTATTTCAGCCGTGCTCCGAATGCGCCCGGCACGCTGCGGATGGACGGGTCGATTGTTCCTCAGGGCGTGACCGGCTCGGCGCGTTGGTTTCCGTTCGCTCTGGAGAATGTCGATGGCGCCGTGCGATTCGACGGACCGGATGTCTACCTCGAAAACCTGAATGGGCGTCACGGATCGGGCGTCGCCTCGATCAGTGGGGCGATCGATCGGCGCACGGAGTATTCGTCGCTGGATCTCGACGTTCGATCCTTCAACATTCCGCTGGACGTGCATCTGTTCATGGCGATGTCGGAACGCTATCAAGGTGTCTGGCGGCAATTCATGCCATATGGAACGGCGAACATCCACGCCGTGCTGACACGAAAGGGCGGACCGAAGTCGGCGCCGCGTCCGAAGCTGGCCAAACATATCACGGTGGATCTTCGTGATGTCATGGCGATGTTTCGTCCCTATCCTTATCGGATTGAACATGTGGATGGACGGCTCGTGGTGGACGAAGATCGCATTCTGCTCCGTGACATCACGGGATTTGCCAACGGAGCCCCGATCCTGCTGGACGGATACGCGCTGCTTGAGCCGGATCGTGAACCCGAGATCGACATGCGGCTGGAAGGCAGAGGGCTCGAGCTGGATGCGCGCGTCGCGGCGGCTTTCGGCGGTCCCGACGGCGCGTTGGCGAAATTCAATCCGCGGGGGGCAGTCGATCTGATCGGCAGTCTTTCTCGCCGCGAGAACGATGACGCACTTCGTTGGGACCTGCACGTCGATGGCCGAAATCTGGCAATTAACTACACGGAGTTTCCGTACGCGCTCTCGGGCGTTGCGGCCGATGTGGATGTAACGACGGATCGTGTCGTCGTGAATCGACTTTCGGGAATGCACGGTGATTCTGTCGTCGACGCGACGGCGACGTGGATGCGCGGCGACGACGTGGATCAGGTCGAGCTGAATATGTCGTCGGCGTCGTTGCGGCTCGATCGCGATCTTTATGATGCACTCCCGGCCGGCGTCAAAGAGGCGTGGGATATGCTCGCGCCCTCGGGGCGCGTGCGTGTACAGAGTCGACATTCATTCGGCGGTGTCGGCGCGAACCGGACACACGATCACACGACGCACATCGAGCCAATCGATCTGGCGGTTCGTTTCCGCTCGATTCCACTGCCGATTTCGTCGCTGACAGGTTCCGTCGATGTGACGCCGCAACAGGTTCGTATTTCCAACGTCCGCGGAAGCGTCGGCGGATCACCTTTGTCCATCGACGGCGTCGTCCATTTGGGCGATTCCGGCCTGCGCGGCGAATTGAGGATGTCGGCGGAGGGACTGGACCTGACGCCGGAGGTTCTGGCGGCACTGCCGAAGGGGCTTGGCGACTGGTTGAAACGATCGAAGTTGTCGGGGCGCGTGTCGCTGGAGTTTTCGCGATTGGCGTTTCAGTCTGACGCAATGGGGCGATTGCGATGGGAGATTGACGGGAAGGTTTCGTTGGCCGGTGTTTCGGCGCGATTGGACCTGGAACTGGACGATGCCGACGGGACGATCTCGGGCTCGTGCACGATCGAACCGGACGGCGGCGTGAAGCTCGCCGCGGATGCACGAATTTCCAGGATTCAATTCGGCGGCTGGGACATGCGTGACGTGCGAGGCCGAATTGTTTCGGATCCGGCCGCCGGCGTACTGATGATTCAGGAGGGCGTGGCCAGGCTCTATGGCGGGGATGCGGCGGGAGATGCGCAGGTCCTCTTCGAAAAAGATCGAACGAAGTACGAGGCGTCGCTGCTGTTTCGGGATGTGCAGATCGATGAGTTCATTGCGGCGCAAAGAGCGAAGGGTCATCGGCCGGATTCGCGCACGCCCCCCGGGGATAAGGCGAAGGGCACGCTCGCGGGCAATTTCGCCATGCGCGGCGAAACGGGAAGGCGGAGCTATCGCGAAGGGGCGGGGACGGTGTACATACGGGATGCGCAGGTCTGGAAGATCCCGTTTGCGTTCGCGATATTTCAGGTGCTCAATCTCACGCCGGATGAGAACGTCTTTCATGATGGTCGCGTGGAGATGTTCCTGACGGATCAAAAGCTGATCCTTCATAAGATTGATCTGCAAGGGAAGGCGATGGCGTTCGTCGGCGGCGGAACGCTGAATCTGGACTCCAACGATCTGGACATTCGACTCCTGGCGGCGAGCCCGGTTCGCGTGAAGGTTCCATTGCTGACGGAAATCCTCGAAGGTGTCGCGCGCGAGGCGATGGAACTGCATGTCACGGGAACTGTCGATAATCCGCGGATTCGACCGGAGCCGCTTCGGCATGCGCGCGACGTGATCGGTTCGTTGTTTCCTGAGATTCCGCGATCACGCCGATAGTCGTTGCAACGAGTCCTCGTCTGCCGGGTCGGCGGCGTCTCAGGCACTTGCCGTTTGATTGAGCTTTTCACGCGGGGCGTAGCCGATGACAACGAACAGAATTGACATGAAGTCGCGTTCCAGGAGAACGCCGATCGCGCCGAGGGCCGCGTATTCGATCGGCAGCGGACGAACGAGCGCATTTTCGATTGGCACATGCATCTGAAGTTGTTGTGCGGCTTCGAGACTGGCCGGCTGACCGAACCAGTACGCTGCTGACGCGACCAGGCCGACAACGACCAGCATCCATATCCGATCGCGCAAATCGAAGAACCATTGCGCGATGAGCGCCGCCAGGAGGAATCCGAGAATCAACGCGAAAAACAACTGCCCCATTTCAATTGGCGCCAGCGGATCGCCGGCGGCAAATGAAATGACGGACCAGGCGATGAAGAACCCGATGACGAGGGCGCCGATC
>JAJDEC010000216.1 GCA_029259995.1 Phycisphaerae bacterium | reverse complement strand
AGTCGCTCGACAACCTGGGCACGGCGTACGCATACGTTCAGCGGTACAACGAGGCATTGGAGAGTAAGCTGCGCGCCTTGTTCATTCGTGAAACACTGGTGGGTTCCGATGCGCGCGACACGGGCGTTTCCCTGAGCAATCTTGCATGGCTATACGGCAGGATCGGTTTGACTTCGGAAGTCCTGCCGCTTCGCGAACGCGCGTTGGCCATCTTCAAGAAACTGCTGCGCCCGGATCATCCGTACATCTATCTTGAATCGGCCAATGTCGGATGGGATTACCATCTCCTCGGACGGGACGACGAAGCCATTGAGCTATTCGAAAGTCTGGTTGAGCAGGACGAGGGCCGAAAGGAGAAGGCTCGCCCGGACGTCGTTCAGCGACTGTCGCGCCTGGCGGAGCTATATGCCATTGCAGGGCGATTTGATGCGGCGAGGACGGCCATCGATCGTGCCTATGACGCCGCCGTGGCGACCCATGCCGCGGGATACGCAGAACAGGCGATCGCATCGCTTTCGGGCGTCGCGCGCTCCACGTTGCGGACCCGAATGTATGTCTCGGCGGACAGGCTCTACACGCAAGTCTGCGAGTGGGCCGCGGCAGCCGACTCGCCCGTGGGCGATCTCGAACGGGGCGTTTACGAAATGTCGTATGGATCCGTCCTCCTCGAACGAGGCGACGCGAAGGGCGCCAAGGCCATCCTTGAGACGTCGATCCGGCGAATTGAATCGGCCAGGCCGAATGATCCGGGACAGCTTATTGAGCCGTTGATTCACCTGGCGCGAGCGGAAACGGAGCTCGGTGAATTCAAGGAGGCGACGAAGCACTGCGATCGAGCCGTTCAGATCGCGGAATCGCGCTCACAGGAACGCGGATTCGCCACGGCGTTTCCGCAGCTCTGGCTCGGTCGGGCCTACGCCAAGGCGGGCAATTTCTCGCTGGCGAATTTCCAGATGAGTGAGGCCAAGGACACGTTTGATCGACTCGCCGATCGGGATCCGACGGGATCTATCATCGTCAGAATTGAATTGGGAATTGCGATGAACGCTGCGTCAAAACAATCGGGCGCCGTCAACGAATTAAAGGACGCGCTGAGCCGATGTCGGAAAGTTGAAAACGAGCGCGGCAATGCGCATCTGGATGCGATGACAGCGCGAGCGCTACGGACGCTGTACGACATTACAAAGTCCGGCGGCGCCACGAGCCAGGAACGCGAAACCTGGCGCAAGGACGCGGCGGCCATCCTCAATAAGCTTGATTCGAATCACCTCTTGAACGCGGAAGAGAAGGCATGGCTCGGCGCGAACGGGGCATGATCCGGCGTCCGTCGTCAGGATGACATCATCCCCTTCAGAACCTCCTGATACAGGTCGAAGGCCGCCGATCCGAACAATACGAAGACGACTTGTTCGAAATCGGGATGTGATTCGAGAAATTCAGCCGCACTGCGTATGGCGATGTCTGCCGCCTCATTCATCGGGTATCCATAGACACCGCAACTGATGGCCGGGAATCCGATCGATTTCAAGCCATGTTCTGTGGCGAGGCGCAGCGACGATTCGTAGCAGGATCGGAGCAGCGCCGGGTCATTTTGTCGACCAACCCGATAAACGGGCCCGACCGTATGGATGACGTGGCGCGCTTTCAGTTGATAGCCGCGCGTCATCTTCGCATCACCCGTCTGGCAGCCGCCGAGTCCGCGGCATTCATTGTATAATTCAGGACCCGCAGCGCGATGGATGGCGCCGTCAACGCCCCCGCCGCCCAGCAGCGTTGAATTCGCCGCGTTAACGATGGCGTCGACGTCAAGATCCGTCAGATCGCCTTCGATGATCCGAATGCGTTTCCAAACGTCCGTCATGGTTCGTACAAGATAGTGTCTTTAAGCCGGAGCGTTCAGGGCGTCAGAAACGCATCCGTCGTGCCCTGCGGTCCTTCGTGACCTGTGTAATCGGAATCGTCATATCCCTGGAGTCGATACAAGTCGTCCCAGGCATTCGGTCCCGCCATCGGCGTTGTGAAGAATCGAGCCGAATAGTCCATGTGCAGCACATTCTGACCGCGGCCGCCGTGGGCGTGGGAATTCGTCGAAATCGGTCCATTCCGGCGAAGATGTCGGTCGCTATCTACAAGCGGCGTCATGTCGGCGACGATCGGCATCCGCGGCGAAAACTCGTATCTCGTCCACGGCCGATGAGAAAGCTGCCGCAAGAAGTTGTAGCTTGTGTTGCGCGGATCTGGGAAGTCGCTGATGGATTTCGAGGCGGAATAGTACATCGGAAAATCAGAAACGCTCGCCGGATCGACGAACACTCTTGGCGACAGACCGCCTTCCACCAGTTTGAACCAACCTCGCGAGGACGGCGCCGACGCGTTCGGATCGCCGGGTACCCAAACGGATCTGGGGTTAACCGACGCAACGTACGGAAGTCTGCCCTCGTTCGATCCGCCATAGATTCCCAATCCGGCGCCGATCATTCGCAAGTTGTTGGCGCAGGCGGTCTGATGGGACTGATTGCGGACCTGTCGAAAACCGGGAAGAAAGACGCCGACGAACAGCGTGATCGTCGCTGCGAGCGCGAGCAGATCGCGACCACTCAGAAATGGGGAACTGGATGCCGGCGCGCCATCGGCCATCGCTTCGTTGTCCGCAAAGGGCCGAGACTTGGCACGAATTCTCGCCTCGATTCGCGCCGTCAAGTCGCGCGGTACGTCGAATTCGTCGCAGGCCAACGGCGCGAGCCAGGCCTCGACGGATTCGCATCGGCAATCCAGTGACGACCGATCCGGCGCGGCGGCTTCAATTTCGCGACATTCCTTTTCGTCGATCAAACCCAGATGGTATCCAAGCAGATCGAACTCATTTTGATTGTTCTTTGAATCGCCACTCATGGACTTTTTCACACTTTCAAACCCGATCGTACGTCCAGAAAAAGACGCCGATCGACTAAGCCCCCGATTCCAGATTCTCCACCATCTCTCGCTTGTAGGCTTCCGCGAATTTTGTCACGGCCGCGTGCAAGCGACTCTTCACTGTCCCCAAGGGGATCTCCAACATCTCCGCCATTTCCTTGTACGGAAATCGTTGGAAGTACGCGAGAATCAGCACCTCTCGCAAATGATCGGGCAGTGTCCCGACAATCTTTCGTACCGTTTCGCGTTGCTCGTCGGCCTCGACTTCGATCAGGGGCGTCGGGCCGGCGTCCGCGAGAAAATCCTGAAAGTTGGTTCGTTCGCCGTCGTTGTTATCGAAGGAGAACGCCACTTCCTTTCGACGATTGCGCGTCCGCAAGAAATCGCGGGCCTTGTTCGCGGCAATCGTGAACATCCAGGGGCGGAATCGGCGAGTCGGATCGAAACCGTGTGCCGAATTGTGCACCTGAATGAACGTGTCCTGAACGATGTCGTCGGCGGCGGCCGTATCGCGTACAAACCTCGCCACGAACTGAAACAGCTCGCGATCATATCGCCGTACGAGCAGCGAGAACGCCTGCTCGTCGCCGTCGAGGAAATCGGCCAGCAGCCGCTCATCGGCGTGACCATCGCTTACGTCCGCTCCGTTTGTCACACTCGTCCCCGATTCATACGCCACTCCAAGTTTGTCGGTTCGAACGCAATCTAAACAATTCTGAAACATGCCGACGGGCAGGTGGGGCAATTTACCCTTGACAACCCCAACCGGTCAAAACTATTGTTCTGGAAATAAGTTATGTACGCCATCGTGTTATCAGGCTACATTCTAGCTCACTGGTCGATCTCGTTTTCGGACTGCACTGTGGCATTTTACCCAGCAGTCCGCCAAAAAGTCCTCATGGCCAACATATCCAATCAAGATGCATATCGCGGATTGGCGCCCAGAACCGTGACGGCGCTTGTCGAAGCCACGTCCGCGATCAACGCATCTCTGAACCTCGACGATGTGCTTCAGGCGATCGCAAGAACGTCGGCGGCCGTTCTGCGCAGCGAAGCCTCCAGCGTGCTGATGCTGGATCGGCGTCGAAACAAACTCGTGTTTCGCGCTGCCGTCGGCGATCGGGGG
>JAJDEC010000215.1 GCA_029259995.1 Phycisphaerae bacterium | reverse complement strand
GAAAACAGGCATCGCGTCACGCCACCCGGCTCATCCGCATGATCGCGCGCGAAGAGAACGGCGTCGCGCACCTTCTTCTCTTCGACAGGATTGCCGATCTGGACGGCGTGACCGAATTCGTCTTCGTGCGTGTCCGTCAGTTCGGCGCTGCTGAATGTCGCGCCGTGGATGCCGTCTCGCCCCGTCCGACCGCCCAGGACGACAATCGCATCACCCGGCCGGGGGACCTTCTCGATGCGATTCCGCGGGATCAGCCCCACGCAGCCGCAATAGACCAGCGGATTGCCGAGATATCGGGGATCGAAATGGACGGCACCGTTGACCGTGGGGATGCCCATGCAGTTCCCGTAATCTCGAACGCCAGCAACGATGCCCTTCAGCACAGTCTTCGGATGAATCACGCCCTTGGGCACGCTGTCGACGGGCCAGTCGGGATGGGCGACGCAGAGGACATCCGTATTGGCCACGGGCTTGGCGCCGAGACCGCAGCCGAGGACATCGCGGATGACGCCGCCGGCCCCGGTCGCTGCCCCGCCATAGGGCTCGATGGCGGATGGATGATTGTGCGTCTCGACTTTGAAGGCGATGCCGTAATCGTCGTCGAAGCCGATGATGCCGGCGTTGTCGACAAAGACGGAGAGACACTCGGGACCGCGGCCTTCGGCCATCAGTTCCTTCGTGGCCCGGGCGATCGTGTCGGCGAGGAGATTGTCGTAGCGGATCTCGACGTCGCCATCCGATTCCATGCCCGGCATTGGCGCGCCTCGGTAGACGTAGCCGGATTTCAGCGTCTTATGGACGCAATGCTCGCTCCACGTCTGGGCGAGCGTTTCCAGCTCCAGGTCCGTCGGTTCGCGATCCTGCTTGCGGAAATGCGACTGGATCTGCTTCATCTCGTCGAGCGAGAGGAATAAATGCCCATCCCGGCTCAGCGTCCGCAGACCATCGTCATCCAGCTCGCGGATCGACACGTGTCGCAATTCAAATCGATAGATCGGCGGCGCCGGCGGCGGCACGATCGGACGAACGCCTCGATGCACCTCCTCAATACAGTCATTCGCGATCAATCGCGGAATCCGCATCAAATCGGCATCGTCTGGCGCCGGCGAGATCACATATTGAAATCCGGTTCGAACGCTTGATGCGGCGATTCCCATGTCACTCAGGGCCCGCATCGTCGAGCTGGCGACGTTGTCCATGACACCGGGCTTGTAGAAGACCTCGAACGCCACACCTTTTTCAGGACTGGAAATCGGATCGCCCTGCTTCGCGAGCGTGAACGACTCGACGACGGGATCCGTCAGCAGCTCGCGCGCAATACGGGGCGGTACGGACTCGTCTTCGGGGACTTCGATCAGATATAATCGGGAAGCCGCCACGCGTTCGACGGACGAGACGCCGAAATCGGCCAGCGTCGCTCGGACACGCTCACCTCGCGGATCCTCCTCGCCTGCCTTGGGAGAGACCTGAAAACGCCAGACTGTCATGGGAGTTCCCATAACCGGAGCGGCAGTCGGCAACAGCCCTAACGTTCGCTGCGGCAAAAAGTTACGACAAGGATTGAGCCCTTTCGGACGGCCGTAAGTTTAGATACGATAGGCTGTTGCGTCAAATTCCACTTGTCGATGGATAAGGAGAGAGCTATCGTGTTCGGCTTGGACGTTGGGAGTGGTGCCCGGCGGCCCAACGCGACAAGATTGCTCGTCGTGGTGTACCACGACTGAAACAGATGGAAGTCGGGCTCGTTGATCATACGGCGCGACGTGTATGCGGAGTCAAGTCATCCGTGCGGTTTCGCCGGACGCCCGACTCAGCGATCACACGCAAAACGGCTTGATTCGATCTCACGGCGCGGTGAGTTCGAATCCGATGGCCTCGCGGCGCACAACGATGCCGAGGATTCTTAAATGAGCAAACCAACATCCGGTTCCAATGGAACGAACGGAACGGGCGCTAGTGGCGGATATCTTGAATTCGAGCGACCGCTGGCCCGACTTGAAAAACAGCTTGAAGAACTTGAAGCAACGCAGGCGGTTTCCGGTCGCGATCATTCCGCGACCATCAGGACTGTGCGTGCCGAGTTGGCCAGAGAGCGAAAAGCGCTCTACTCCAGCCTCGACGCCTGGGAAACCGTCCAGATGGCGCGACATCCCAAGCGCCCCCTTGTGCCCGACTATCTCAACCTCATGGTCCGCGATTTCTGCGAATTGCACGGCGATCGCAACTTCCGCGACGATCGGGCAATCATCACGGGCCTCGGCCGCATCGGTAACCACAAGGCGATGTTCATCGGCCACAACAAGGGCAAGGATACGAAGGAACGCCTCGAGAATTGCTTCGGCATGGCCCATCCCGAAGGGTATCGCAAGGCCCTCGCCAAGATGAAGCTGGCCGAGAAGTTCAATCTCCCCGTCGTCTGTATGATCGACACGGCCGGCGCCTTCCCCGGCATCGGCGCCGAAGAGCGCGGCATTTCGACGGCCATTGCCGTCAATCTCATGGAAATGGCCCGCCTGCGTGTGCCCGTTATCTGCGTCGTCATTGGCGAAGGCGGATCGGGCGGTGCACTCGGCATCGGCGTCGGCGATCGCGTGGCCGTCCTGGAGCACGCCTATTACTCAGTGATTTCACCGGAAGGCTGTGCCGCGATCCTCTGGAAGTCCGCGGAACATGCACGCACGGCGGCAAATGCATTGCGATTCACGTCTGGACAGCTCAAGAAGCTTGAACTCGTCGATGACGTGCTGACGGAACCGATGGGCGGGGCCCATCGCGACCCGGCGGCAACAGCCGAAACGCTGAAAACCTACATCGTCGAGAACCTGACGCAGCTCAAGCGATGCAAGATCGAGACAGTCCTGCAAAAGCGATACGAGCGCGTCCGCAATCTGGGCAGCTTCTTCACGGCGCCTGCGACGGCGACTGTCAAAACGACGACAGCCAAGCCGCGGCCGGCGTCACGGACCAGCGCCCGCCGCAAGAACACGCCCGTCGTGGCCCAGAAGGCCTGACGACGTATCCATCACAGAACTTTCGAGAGCCGAGTTGAAACCAACTCGGCTCTTTTTTTTGTTTATCGCGAAATTTCGGGAAGACGACAATCGACAGTTGGCGGTATGAGATCCGCGTTCGTCGAGGCTCCAGTGGGACCAGCATTCGTCGGGATCCCGAAGGGATCCATTGAGAATAATTCGATGAAAGGCTGTCTCCCCGCCAAACGTTACCATTTGGCGTGGAATCCAAAAAAGGAGACAGCCATGAAGAACTCTGTTTCTGTCGCTCAGATTGGTGTCGATTTGCATCGACGGTTTA
>JAJDEC010000214.1 GCA_029259995.1 Phycisphaerae bacterium | reverse complement strand
GCTGGCGTCGATTCGCCGCGCCGATGTCGTGATCTATCTCATCGATGCGACGACGCCGATCACGGAAGTGGACAAGAAACTCGCCGAATACGTTATCAATGAATTCAAGCCCTGCCTGATCGTTGTCAACAAATGGGATCTCGCCAAGGGCCATGCGAACGCGGAAGACTACGCCGACTATCTCGCCAAGACGCTGCCGCACTTGGCCTACGCACCCATTGCGTTCACGACTGCGACACAGGCCCGCAATATCCAATCGACAATCGATGCGGCCCAAAGCCTGTTCAACCAGGCGCGAGCCCGCGTCACAACCGGCGAACTGAATCGTGCCGTCGAGCAGGCCCTTGGCGAACGCCAGCCGTCATCTGACAAACATGGCGCCCAACCCAAGATCTACTACGCAACCCAGGTGTCCGTCCTCCCGCCGACCATTGTCCTCTTCGTGAACAATCCGGCGCTGATGCGCGATCACTATCGCAAGTTTGTCGAGAAACGGCTTCGCGAAACTTTACCCTTCCCCGAGACGCCGGTACGATTAATTTGGCGGGCAAGACCGCAACGAGATTCGACCGGTTCGGGCGAACGGCGTTTTGTGAAGAAGCCGGCCGACGACTGGTCCTAGCCGTCTGAAGAGTCCTGCAATGAGCATCGAATTCCATTGCGAACACTGCAACAAACTGGTCAAAGCCCCGGATGAAGTCGGCGGTCGTTCCGGAAAATGCCCGCATTGCCAGGGGACGAATTACATACCGTCGCCCGAAGCAGGCGAAATTCCGCTCGAACCGATGGACGAGAATTTTGAGCGCCATCGCCAGCAGTCGGCCGCCGAGGATTTTGCCTATCAACGCCGAATCATGAGCGATCGCTCGCCGCCGCGCGAAGGCGCACGCGGCGCCAAGGGCGGCGCCGGTCGATCGCCCCGGCCCATACAGTCCGAACCAACAGAAGTCCTCTCGGAAAAGCAGATGTCGTCCATGATCGTGGCGTTCATCACGGCGATGGCCAATGGCTCGCTGCCGAAGGCCGACGAGATTTCTAAGCGGCTCAGGCCACAAGCCGCCAAAGTCAATGCGATTCTCGACGATATGTTGACTGCGAGTAACATTGCGGGCTACGGTCTGCCGACCCTTCCAAAGCCCGTGCTGAACGGATTCGTCAAGCAGCTTCGCGCGAAGATTTCGTAAATACCATGTGATTCAGACGATGGCGCAGTATGCTCTCACGATTCGTGTCCGGCTCGTGATCGTGACTCGCCTCGTCGCTGTGAAAACGACCGATCGATCGCGAGTTATCCAGACACAGCACGCGACGCATCTTCTATTTCATTGGGATTGAGAAGGCCCGCGGGCGTATGATAGGTCACGGGGAATCGCACACTGCTGGCATAGGGGCTGCATCACGAAATGACCGACTTTCTCTCGGACCAGCCAAGCGACAATCGCGACATTGAACGCGCCGTCGTTATCTGTCCGCACTGCGGTCATGCATATCGGATCGCCCGAAAACTCGTCGGCCGACGACTCAAGTGCAAACAGTGTCGCAAGCAATGGCGCGCCGACGAAGTCCCGCCGGATGAAGTCAGCCGATATCGACGGGAACACGCCTCCACCGAATCCGGGCAGACCAATCTCTATTCGCACGCCACGAGTGATACCGATTCCAGTTCCGTCGCCATCGACATGAGCTGGGCCGGTAAGAAGATCGGGCGCTACAAGGCGAAGTCGATCCTCGGCCATGGCGGAATGGGCGTTGTCTGGCGGGCGCATGACGACTCGCTTCGCCGCGATGTCGCCCTCAAGATTCTGACGCGCACGCGCGCCGAGAGCGACAAGGCAG
This sequence comes from Phycisphaerae bacterium, assembly GCA_029259995.1. Classification (GTDB taxonomy): domain Bacteria; phylum Planctomycetota; class Phycisphaerae; order UBA1845; family UTPLA1; genus ECT2AJA-110-A. The sequence goes on along the minus strand of JAJDEC010000214.1, from coordinate 2,345 downwards.
GCCTCAACCTCGATCTGTTCATGCAGGAAGCCCGCGCCGTCGCCCGTCTGCAACATCCCGCCGTCGTCGCCATCTACGAAATCGATGAAGATCAGGGCCACGTCTTTCTGGCACTCGAATTGATGGACGGCGGCACGCTCAAGGAATTCGTCGAAACCAACGGCGCGATCAAACCGCGCAGACTCTTCGAATGGATGATCGCCCCCGTCAAGGCCCTGGCCCTCGCCCATCGCAGCAATATCATCCACCGCGACATCAAACCCAGCAATCTGATGTTCGACGATCACGGCCACATGAAACTGATGGACTTTGGTCTCGCAGACGTCGCCGGCGAGGAAGTCAGCCATCGCCTTCGCGGCAAGGCCGTCGGCTCCCTGGGTTGGATTGCACCGGAAACCGCGACCGGCAAGGAAACAACGACCCGCAGCGACCTCTACAGCCTCGGCCTCGTCATGTATTACGCGCTGACCGGCAAGTCGCTCATCCACGGCAAGTCCCGATCCGCCGTCATCGCGCAACATCGCAATCCGCCGGCCCCCAAGCTCGACGATGTGGAAGGCCTATCGGCATCCGGCCGCAAGCTTCTCGAAAAATGCCTCGCGATTGACCCCAACGCACGCTTTCAAACTGCGAGCGAATTGCTCAGCGCATTGGACCACTGCGCCAACGAAGACTTTGCGTCGAAGCGAAAACAACGCAAGACCACGCTGGCCTTCGTCGCGATCGCCGCCGTCGTCAGCGCCGTCGTCAGCATCGGCAGCGTCATGTATCTCATGGTCGATCTGATGAACCGCGAACAGGCGGCCGGCGAACCTGTTATCCGGCCCCCGCGCAGCAATCCGGATTCGTCCACGCCCGAAGTGCAACCGAACGTCGCTCCACCAGACGTCGCCGAACCGCTGACGCCGCCCGCAAACACTTCAAGCGCCATGAGCGATCCTGCGCCGACGTCTGCGAGATTGCGACTGTCGCCGAACGCCGATCTGTCCAATTTCCGTGAACCCTGGCCCGATGTGGTCGACCTCACGGGGATCCCCATCATTGCATCCGCCCGGGGCCGCGTGTTCCACAACCCTGCGGAAGAATGCGCGCAACGAATATTCGCTTCCAATCTCGTCGTCTTTCAATCCTACGAAGACGCCGTCAAATCCGGCCGCAAACCCTGCAGCGAATGCAATCCCCAACCCTGACGCGCCGAAGTGCCATGCTTGCCCCTCAAGGCAAGCCGGGTGCCGGGTGCCATGCTTGCCCTTAAAGGCAAGCATGACGAGTTCCGCATACGCCGAATAACCTCGAATCATGTCACGCCGCCATCGCATCCCACATCCCCAATCACAATTTCCCAGAACCCCACGCCCATTCGCCATCGTTTTTTTATAACATTCCAGTGGACACACCCTCTCCGACCGGCCATTGGAGCTTGTGATGACGACAGAGGATCGGGATCTGACCGCCGCCAGGGCGGGTGATCACGCCGCGTTCGCCCGGATCTACGACCGGCACGCTGCGGTCGTGATCTCATATTGCCGATCCCGCGGCGACGGCGACGGGCTGGACGCAGCGCAGGAAGCGTTCCTCCGCGCCTTCGGCATGCTGGAGCAGCTCACATCGGCAGCGTCGATGCGATCCTGGCTCTTCGGTATTTCCCGTCGCGTCTGCGCCGAAAGGCGGAGAGCCGCCCGCCGCCGAAATCATCACGAGGAAAAGGCCATGACGATTCGACTCGCGGCAATCGATCAGCAGCGCATACCCGACAAGGCGATCCGCGCCGAACGCATGGAATCGCTGACCAGCGCCCTGCAATCCCTGCCCGACGAAGAACGACTCGCCATCCACCTTTTCTATCTCGAAGACGATGCCGCCAACGCCGCCGCCGACGCCCTCGGCCTGTCACGCAGCGGCTTCTACAAACTCCTCGCGCGAGCCCGACAACGACTCGCGACCGCCATGCGAGAGGTGCCCCAATCATGAACGACCCACGCAACTACAAGAATGGAAACGGCGACGAATCACTGGGCGCGCCGATCACAGACGAACTCGATGATCTCCTCCGCGACTGGCACGTCGAAAACGCCGACGCCGCAATGGCGGGCCGCGATCGACTGCTCGCCGCTTTGCGGGTTACAAGCCTCGCTGAATCGCCTGATCCCGTTGCGCCTGCCGCGAGGATGGCATCCGATGTTCAGATCAAGGTGGGCCCGGCGCCCGCCGACGCCGTTCGTCAGCGTCTCCGCGACTGGCGGGCGGTTGCAGCCCGCTTCACCCCCGCCGCCGCCGCCATCATCCTGATCGCGATCCTGATCGCCTTCAATCCGAGCCGACAGCGTCGCAGCTACGCCGATGTC
>JAJDEC010000213.1 GCA_029259995.1 Phycisphaerae bacterium | reverse complement strand
AGTCCGAATGATCATGAACAGGAAAGAAAAATGATGACGTCTGCGCGCGACGGCGAACAGCCGTTCCAGATGCGCGAATCACAACACGGCGAAGTGACCGTCCTCACGCTCCACGGCGCCTGCACCATGAGCGACGCCGCCGCCCTGGGCGACAAGATCATGGACCTGGCCCGAACGCCCGCCAATCTCGTCGTCCTCGAGCTTTCCAAACTCGAATTCATCGAATCGACCAACCTCGGAAAAATCGTCGCCGCCTATCTGCACCTGCGAAAACGCCAGGGCGATCTTCGAATCGTCGCCCCCTCGCCGAAAATTCGCGAACTGCTCGATCTCACGCGACTTTCCTCGCTCTTCGGCGTCTTTGAATCCATTCCCGATGCCGTCGGCCATCGCGACAACTGAGCCCGTCGGCCCCGCTCGACATCCTTTCGATTCCGACAGGCTGCCGCCGGGACACAGACCTTGCTGACACAGTCTTCGTGCAATTCCGCGCCGATTTCGATACGCTGATCAGTCGTGCCCGCAAAACGACGCAACTGGCCGGACCTGGAGTCGCCACTCCATGAGCGTTAGGTTTCGCTGCACCTGCGGCAATGTCATCCAACTCACGCTTGATCACGCCGACAAGCGCGTACCCTGCCCCCAATGCGGGAAAGCGTTTCGGATTCCGCGCGCCAAACTCGAGACCGCCGCGAAGCCGAGCCCCCCCGCCGGCATCGCACAGCGCGAGAACGCGAACGAAAAGAAACTCGATCTGCTCGCCGACATGAAACTCTCGGACATGACGGTCCTTCCCGATCCTCGCGCCGCGCGCCCGCCGCTGGCGCAACCCGCGCCAGTCGTGCTCGATGATCATGCCTGTCCGTCGTGCAGAAAAGTGTATCCGGGAACAACGCAGATCTGCATCGATTGCGGCATCAAGATCAAAACAGGCCGCAGCCTCATCCTCGCGCATGAAGGCGATCTCGATCGCGTGTATGACGACGCCGAGCGAATCATCCGCGCCGTCAGTTGGCTTATCGCCGGCGTCTACCCGATCGGGTCCGAAGCATACGGAACGAAAAAGCCCTACGCGATCTTTGGAATCGTCATCATCACGGTCTTCATCAGCAGCGTATTTGCGGCGGCGTTCGTGTCCGGTTCGTCAAAGATGCAGTCGGCCAAGCAACTGATGCTCTGGTTGCCGAACCCCACGCCCGATCCGAAGTTGATCGTGCTTTATCACGAAATCATGCCCTACGGCGACACGATCGCGTTCGACGCCAAGTACGCCGAACTCGAAAAAGCCAACCCGCCGGGCGACGGGACCTCCCTGACATCCACCGCGTCCTGGTTCGGAAAATCCTACAGAAACGACCTGCTGATCCAAACGAACGCGGCGCTTCCCGTCGAAGCGCGCCCAATCGGCGAGTTCCGCGTCCACCAACTCCTGACCAACACGCTCCTCCACGGCGGCCTGTTCTTTCATCTCGCCGGCAACATGTTCTTCCTCGTCATCTTCGGCATGCGCGTCAACGCGCTCATTGGCAACCCGCTGACGGCCATCACCTATCCGCTGCTCGCCATCGGTGCGAGTCTCATATACCTCGTCGCGGAAAGCGGCGGATCGCCGGTTCCCTGCATCGGTGCCTCTGGCGCCGTGATGGGACTGGCCGGCATGTACATCGTCCTCTTTCCCGTCCACAAGATGCATATGGCGGCCTGGTGGCGCTGGGGGCTGATCGGCTGGTTCAAGCTGCACTACAAGATCTGGGCCGTTCGCGGATTCTGGGTCGTCCTGTTCTATATCGCTTTCGACGTCGTAGCGACGCTGATCGGCATCGAGGATGGCGTCGCCCATTGGGCCCATCTCGGCGGATTCCTCGTCGGAATCGCAATTGCGCTGCTTCTCCTCATCACGCGCCTCGTCAACGCCCACGGCGCGGACGTTCTCAGCATCCTGCTGGGACGCCACGCCTGGTTGCTCGTCGGCAAACCCCGAATCGCCGCTCACAGACCGCAACCTCCGCTCGCAGAGCCGCAATCCGTGCAGGAGGCATGAATGCCCATTCCCGGACTCACAGGCCGACATGATTTCTTCCGATGCAGATGAATGGCCCCTCGCCCAGATTCCCTTGGCCCGAAAAGTTTGAACCGATTCTCGGGGCAAACATATAATTCAGATGGACGAGCATGATGGGTAACGATTGGCGGGCCGATACCCCTCCGGGGAACAAGAGGGCCTGCCCGTGAACCAGCGCCGCCTCGCTTGTAAGGCGGCCTTATTATTATAGTTACGGCAGTGTTACCCGTCGGCTCCGTGCGATCGGACCGGAAAACACGTTTTGCCGTAAGACGATTGTATCGGTCGCTCGGGACTTCGAATCGCTCAGATGGCGATGGCCCCGCGGCCCAAAGCCGGTGTCGATCACTAGGAATTTTCAGGAGGCGACATGCCGAAGCTCACACGAACACTGTTGCTAGGATTCATCGCCGCGATCGCCATCCCGGCTGCTTCCACCCGGGTTTGCGCCGATGATCGACTGGCCACAGCCGAAGCCCGCCGCCTCTGGCTCAAGGGCGCCGATCAGATTCTGGCTGGCAATTTCACGACGGGAACGCAGACACTGAAACAAGCGCTCGAAGTCGAGCCCGCCGCTACCCAGATCCGCAGCGCCCTCGATTGGCTCGAAGAGGCCAAAGGTATTGCCGCCAAGCGCGAAATCTTCCGCAAGCAGATGTACGACTACTACGTCGGCAAGGCGCATGAGAACGCGGACAAAGCGCGCAACGCCCCCGAAACGCCCGTCGTCAAGCCGAAGAAGGACGCCGGCACGATGGTCGACGTCACGAACAAGCCCGAATCCGATGACAAGGACGCCGAGGAAGACGAGTCCGATCTGGACGACAGCGTCTTCTGGGGCCGGGCCCTTGCCTACGCCCAGAGCGCCATGGTCAACGCCACGAGCGAGGACGTCTTCCGCGACGAACCCTGGCTCGGCGAAATCGTCAACCATGTGCTTCAGGAAATCGACGAGCACAAGTCGCGCAACGAATGGCGCGACGCGCTGGCCCTGTACGACATCCTGAAAGACATTTTCCCGGATACGGATTCCTACAAGCAGGGCTACGACTTCTGCCGCAAGCGCGCCCATCTCGAATTCATCTACGGCGAATCCAGCAAGGACTGGAAGCCGGCCCTCTACGAAGTCTCGGCCGACGCCGTCTTCGAAGTCATCGATCGAATCAGCAACGACTACGTCGATGAACCCAACTGGCGCCTCCTGTGCAGTTCCGCCGTGGACAACCTTCTCATCCTCGCCGAAACCAAGACACTGGAGCCGTCCTTCAAGTCGCTCGGCGAAGACGATCTCGTCGCCCGCTTCACGCGACGACTACGAAACTACAAGAGCCGTGACATCGAAAAGAACGAGAACTTCGAATCGCGCCACGCCAAGACGCTCTTCCGCAACGTCATCGACATCAATCGGGAGACCATCAACCTGCCCACGGAAGTTATCGTCGACGAGTTCGTCGCCGGTCTCCTCGATCCGATGGACGAATTCACCAGCGTCATCTGGCCGTCGGAAGTCGCCGAGTTCAACAAGCAGACGCGCGGCCAGTTCGTCGGCGTCGGCATTCAGATCACCCAGGAACCCGGCAAGCCCGTCCGCGTCGAATCGCCGCTGCCGGATTCGCCGGCCTACAACGCCGGCATCAAGCCCGGCGACTTCATCACGAAGGTCGACGGCGTCAGCACGGTCGAAATGTCAATCAACGATGCCGTTCGCAAGATCACGGGCGTGTCCGGCACGACCGTCATGCTCACGATCCTCGACGACAACACGCAGATCGAGCGCGAAGTCCCGCTCAAGCGATCCGAAATCCGGATTCGAACCGTCAAGGGCGATCGTCGTGATCCCGAGAAGCCCACGGGCTGGGACTTCTTCATCGATGAGAATGAGAAAATCGGATACATCCGCGTCAGCGGTTTCATGGACGATACGGTCGACGACCTTCAGGCTGCATTGAATCAGCTGCACGACGAAAAATGCCGAGGCCTGATCCTCGACCTTCGCTTCAACCCCGGCGGCCTGCTCACCAGCGCCGTGGATATGTGCGAAGTCTTTCTCGGTACGAACGCCCGAATCGTCAAGACGAAGGGCCGATCGCGCCATCAGAACATGGAACTCCATGCCCAGAAGACCAAGGCGAACTTCGACTTCCCGATGATCGTCCTGATCAACGAATACAGCGCCAGCGCCAGCGAAATCGTCGCCGGCGCCCTCAGCGGTCTCAAGGAAGCCTGCGTCCTCGGCACGCGATCCTTCGGCAAGGGCAGCGTGCAGAACCTGATACCGATCCTCGGCGGCCGCGCCTATCTGAAACTGACAACGGCGCACTACTACGTCCCGGATGCAGACATGCCAGCCGGAGATCAGTGGTATCTGCTTCATCGCAAGGAACACGCAAAGACGTGGGGCATCGAGCCGCACATCAAAGTCGACCTGATCCCGCAGGAAACGGCCAAAGTCCTGCGACTCCGCCGCGAACGCGATCTGCTCAAGGGCAAGAATCAGGATCTGATTCCGGATGAAGTCCTCGATCGCCGCGCCAGCAGCGAACCGCCCGAGAACTTCCCCGAAGACGCCATGCCGGAAGTCGACCCGCAGCTTGTCGCCGCCATGAACGTCATGCGCATGAAACTCGCCAGCCATCAGCCCTGGGCCCTGGCACCACGCAACGTCCGCACGGCCGCCAACACCAACGAAATGCGCGAGATCCGCAAAAACGACGTGGCCGAAATGCGCTGAGCGACACCGACCACGAATCGAGAATAACAACCCGCCGCGGCCGCCATTGGATTGGCGCCGCGGCGGTCTTTTTTCTTGCTCGCTCCATCCGACTGGACAATGTCAGCACTGCTTGGATTCTTGGCAGCGGCCCTGCAACAATTCGCGTCAGGGATGACGCGGGCAAACGATGACACGCGTCGTCAGATTCTGATACAGGGATTAGTGCATTGCCGAAAGACGGAATCCTGCATGGCGAAACGACCCATCGACTCGCTCGTGTCCGCGGATCACGACAACAGCTCATTCGACCTTCAGCACCAGACAGTCCAGATACTGAACAACCCTTCCGGTTGTCAGATCGCCATCGTCGAGGATCTTGTCGACCTCGCGCCAAATATCGAGGTCCTTATTCAAGTCTCTGATACCGATGCTGTACTCGAACGTTCCCCAGCCGTTATTCCAGTCAAACCTGCCGCCGATCGGGACTTTGACGCCCCACGGATTCGCCCTGACGTATTGACTGAGTTGTGGCGGTAATACACCCACCGACTGATCCGGCGGCCAGCCCCCCTCCTTGGAATTGTAGAGGCGGGCGACGTCGGC
>JAJDEC010000212.1 GCA_029259995.1 Phycisphaerae bacterium | reverse complement strand
GTTGCCGGTCGAGGCGCAGGCGATGCTCGTCGCGCCGGCGGCGGATGCCATGGCGACGCCGATGACGCTGGCGCGGTCCTTGAAGGAGCCGGAGGCGCTGCGGCCGTCGTCCTTGAGGCGGATGCGATTGATACCGAGGGCGGTCGCGAGCACGGGGGCTTCGATGACGGGTGTCCAGCCGATGGTGCGGAGACCATTGTTGGGGAGGTTAGGCGGATCGCAGGGGAGGAGCTCGGCGAATCGCCAGACGCTGAGCTCGCGGGTCTTGAGGGATTCGCGCGTCAGCGTGGTTGCGGCGCGATTGGTGTCGAAGATGACGTCAAGGATGCCTTCGTCGGGACCGCAGGTCGGGCAGGTGTTTGCCTCGCCGGGTTCGTAGGTTGCGTGGCAGGCGACGCACTGGAGTTTTCTCATGCAGGACGGCATTTAGGACCTCGGGCGAATGGGTTGAATGTAGGTTATACTCGATGGATGGGCAATGCGTGGTTGGGTGTGTTCACGTAGGAAAAGTGACACAACGAATCAGGGGATGGCGTCTGGTGGCCTTCGAGTGCGCTGCGAATTGGGCTCGAACCGAAGGCCGCATTCCGGGCATCGTGGTTCCGTTAACGATCTGAGATCGTAACCGCATTGGCTGCAGTGATTTGATGATGAAGGCTTTTTCAGGAAAGCTTGCCTGAGTGCGTGTGTCAGGATGGTGTAGAAGATTGCGTAAGAGAGCAGGCCCACGACGCACTTCGCGAGAACGATCATCACTTCGCTATCTGTCCCGAGTCGGAATGTGCGGGAAAAGTGATTCGAGAACACGTGCAGAAACAAGACGCCCTGGAGCAATCCGAGCAAGGCTCGGCGACCGGGATCTGCGACAAGCATTCCCGTACCAAGACAGAACAAGAATGGTACGATCATGCCCAGATCGGAATAGGTCATTCGCGCCGGCACGATTGACTTGTGAACGAGAACGCCGGTGAGTTCGACGGCAGCGAGCGAGACGGCGATCATAGTGAGGCGAAGTCTCATGAGGCGTATTGCGATCCTTTGCAGGATTGTAGGCGATCGGAATGAGGCGTGTGAGTATCGTCGGGTGAGCTGCGAGGCTGTCTTCTCAGGACTGTGTTACGATATTGACGTATGGCGCGTTCGAGTGTTTTGGGAATTGAATGTGTTGAGATTCCGCCGACCCTTCGGGGCGGGAATGTGATAGCGACGCAAGTTTCCACGGGTTGCTCTCAAGTCGCTTCGCGACATTCGCTGCACCCGTGGCTACGGTCCGTCGCCCCATCCGGGGCGAGTGGTGGGCATGGCCCACCCTACAGGTGAGTGGCAGGTCCCTGGTGGCACGTGCGGTTTGGTATTCGAGGCGGGTGAAACCCGCCCTACAAGGTGGGCACGGCTCACCCTACGGAATGCAGATGAAAATCAACGAACAAGTATTGGAACGGGCGGCGAAGTTGTGTCGGGAGCGGGGGATTACGATACCGACGTTTGCGCAGCAGCGCGATCCGTCGTTGATTCCCGAGGCGATTCGGTCGCGGCTGGCGAATGTGGGCTTGCACGACACAGATCCAATCAACTTGTATCGCATCACGTGGAAGAATGAGCCGGTCGCCAAAGGCGGCGGATTCAATGATGGGAACTGGTTGGAGTTTCCGTCGTCGCTGACGGGCGTGTCGGCGCGGATCGTGGGCATTCTCGGCAAGTACTTTCCGACGGGGGCGCATAAGGTCGGGGCGGCGTTTGGTTGTCTTGTGCCGCGGCTGGTGACGGGGCAGTTTGATCCGACGACGCAGAAGGCGGTCTGGCCGAGCACGGGGAATTACTGTCGCGGCGGGGCGTTTGATTGTGCGCTGCTGGCGTGTCATGCCGTGGCGATTCTGCCGGAAGAGATGTCGCGGGAGCGTTTCGAATGGCTGAAATCGATCGGCGCGGAAGTGATCGCGACGGCGGGCTGCGAATCGAACGTGAAGGAGATCTACGACAAATGCTGGGAGATTCGCGAGACGCGGGACGACTGCGTGATCTTCAATCAGTTCGAGGAATTCGGCAACGCGATCTGGCATTACCATCAGACGGGCGGAATTATTCAGGAGATCTTCGAGCGATTGGCGGCGGCGTCGGACGGCTTGAAGTTGTCGGGATTTGTTTCGGCGACGGGGAGCGCGGGGACGATCGCGGCGGGGGATTACCTGCGAACGAAGCATCCGCATGTGCGCGTCGTAGCGGGTGAAGCGTTGCAATGCCCGACGCTGTATCAATCCGGATTCGGCGGTCATCGGATCGAGGGGATCGGTGACAAGCATGTACCGTGGATTCACAACGTGCGGAACACGGATGCCGTCGCGGCGATCGATGATGAGCAGTGCATGCAGTTGATGCGATTGTTCAATGAGCCTGCGGGGCGGGAGTATCTGGTGAAATCGGGCGTGCCGGATGCGACGGTCGGTCGATTGGGCGATCTTGGCATTTCGTGCATCTGTAACCTGGTCGGCGCGATCAAGACGGCGAAGTTCTTCGAGATGGATTCGCGGGATGTGATCTTCCTGCCGTTGACGGATTCGATGGATCTGTATGGCTCGCGGATGGAAGAGCAGCGTGCGTCGGGCGGTGCGTATGACGCGATGACGGCGGCGCGGGATTATGGGCAGTACCTGCGGGGCGTTCAGCAGGATCATTATCGCGAGCTGAGTTATCACGATCGCAAGATGTTGCACAATCTGAAATTCTTCACATGGGTCGAGCAGCAGCAGCGATCGGTTGAGGATCTGAATCGGTTGTGGGACGCGGACTCTTGGACGGAGACGTTTGCGCAGGTGGATGAGTTTGATCGGATGATTGCGGCGTTTAATGAGCGTGTGAAGCAGGGGTGATGCCCATGGCGCGGATTGAAGGCGTGGTGGCGAACAAGGCGGGGCTGATCGCCCGGTTTGCGTATTGGATGAGTAAGCGGCGGCTTGGGCGGGTGATCGAGCCGATCAGAATCAATGCGCATCATCCGCGAATACTTCGCGCGATGGCGGGCATGGAGATGGGGCAGGAGGCGGCGAAGAGTGTGCCCGTCGGTTTGAAGATGCTGGCGCAGGTGAAGGTCGCGATGATGATCGGCTGCCCGTTCTGAATGGACATCGGGTCTGCCGTGAGCAGACAGCAGGGCGTGACGGAAGAGAAGCTGACGAACCTGGCTGCGTTTGAAGGCAGCGACGTCTATTCGGCCGAAGAAATACTCGTGCTTCGTTACGCCATGGAGATGACGAAGACGCCGGTCGATGTTCCGGACGCGCTGTTTGAGGAATTGAAGGGGTGCTTCAGTGCGAAGCAGTTGGTCGAGTTGACGTCGTGCATCGCGTGGGAGAACTATCGGGCGCGGTTTGATCATGCGTTCGGGATCGAGGCGGAAGGGTTTTCGGATGGAGCGTTTTGCCCGCTGCCGGAGCGAGGTTCATAATATCGCAACAGGCAACAACCGGGACTCGACGTTTCTGACGGATCGGTTCTTACGGAATGGGCAGACGATTGATGATGGCTCCGGAATGATCGACACACACATCGGTTTAT
>JAJDEC010000211.1 GCA_029259995.1 Phycisphaerae bacterium | reverse complement strand
CAGATACTTAGGAGTACTTCAAACCCCGATTCCGGCAGCCAGAAGGGCGGCCGGGCCCGCCTGGTAAGGGGTCCATACGACAATACGGTCCATCCCGTGAGCCGAGAGAAACTGAGGGGAAGGCTGGATCGTATCCGCAAGTTCGCAAACCTAGCCGACGCTACGCGCTAAGGAGAAACGTAATGGCAGGTGCACCATCCCGAGGCGGATCGAACGCCACGACTGTTGGAATGGTCGTCTCGATCATCGTTGCCGTCATTCTGGCCGGCGTCCTGATCTGGCTTTACACGATGCAGGAAGAGCTTCGAGCCCGCGCTGATTCCGCAGACGCACAAAGGGCGCGCATCGTTCGCGGCGGCGAGGAGAACCAGCTCAAGGCGATGTTCTCGACGGGCCCCAGCGGCGGAACGCTGGGCTCGAACGTCATCAACGGTTCGAAGCTGCTGATCGCTCAATTGACGGGCGACAACACGATGACATCCGAATCGGCAGTCGCCGGGATGGAGTCGGCGGTTGCTGAGATTCGGGATGCCAAGCGCGTGCCCGATCCGAGTGCCTACACGAACGGCGCCGGCGCCGTCGCGATCATCAAGCGGCTGCATCAGGATTTCGGCGAGACGCTCGATCAGTTGAACGAAACGCGGACGGCCCTGGCCGAGGCGAATCAGAATCTCGATTCCGCGCGGCAGGCGCATGACGTGCTCGTCAAGAAGGTCGACGACTTCATGAAGAAGGTCGACGGCCAGGTCGAGGAAGTGCAGCTTGCGAAGGCCAATCTCGAAGCGCAGAAGAATTCCGAAGTCGACGCGTCGATCGCGAAGGTCGGCAATATGCGGGAGGCGCTGAACGATCAGCGAGAACGCGCGGACGAGATGCGTCGCGAGATCCGTGAATATTACTCGAGTACGAAGTCACTTCTCGACGAACAGCAGAAGGTGATCGCAGACATCAAGGGGCCCGAGCCGTTGGATGCCCGCGATCTCGCAAGTGCACGAAAGCCGATCGGTCGCATTCTGCGAACGCTGCCCGGCGAGTCGGTCGTTCACATCAACATGGGACGACAGGACGGCATTGCACTGGGCATGACTTTTGCAGTTTATTCCGAGAATTCGTCCATCCCGGTCAACGGTCGCGGCAAGGCGAGTCTTGAAGTTGTCAGCGTGAACAAGCGCACCAGCGAGTGCCGAATTGTCTCGCCGCCTTCACCGGATGATCCGATTCTTGAAGGCGACGGCGTGAACAACATTCTGCTGGCCCGAACGCGCGGCAAGCAGCAGACATTTGTGGTCGTCGGCGACTTCGACGTCGATTTCGATGGTCAGTCCGATCCGCGCGGACGCGAGAGCATCATCCGCCATATCGAGCGAAAGGGCGGCAAGGTGCTTAACGAAGTCACGCCGCTGACGGACTTCCTCGTCGTTGGTACGGAGCCGCGCGGCCAGGATGTGCTTGCCGGGCTCGGCACGCCGCCAGGGGCGATCGGTCTGGGTGATGGCCCCGTTGCGACGAAGAAGGACAAGGTTGCAGACGCCGACAAGTCGATGTCCGACGATGACGGGGACACGGCGGATGACGACGAGAAGGCCGATGACGACTCGTCCGACGACGGCGACGACTGGGGAGATGACTGGGGCGACGACGAAAAGAAGGATGACAAGAAGAAGGACGACAAGAAAAAAGACGACGGCAGTGATGCCGACGGCGATGATTCAGATGATGACTCCGATGACGACGCGGGTTCGGACGATGGCGAAGGCGGCGACGATGATGACGACGATTGGGACAGCCCTGTCATCGATGGCGGAGACGGCGGCCCGACGGGTATGCATTCGATCAAGCGAACGCAGGAAATCGATCCGACAGTGCCGACGCTGATGCGCCGCTATCGCAACGAAGCGGATCGCTATCGCGATTCGCTCTGGCGGGCGAGAAACTTCTCCGTGCCCGTCCTGACGCAGGAACAGTTCTTCAACTACGTCGGAATCGAAGGCACGCGAGCGGATATTCGGCGGCTTCAGGAATAGTCGTCTGCGGCTTCGGGCGACGATTCGAACCGCGATCCAATCTCAGAGACTTTGCCGGCCGCATCTGTGTTTGTCACGGATGCGGCCGTTTTCTTTTCCAACTGGAACCCCAGTCACGCGTTTGGCCCTTTGGAATCTGATTCGACGCGTGCCGAACCGCGCCGAACCGCAGCGCGCCTACATCCACTCGATCACATAGCGGCCTTCCTTGTCCCGAAAGCTGCCGACGGCCAGCAGGATCATGTCGACCAGCCAGCCGATACCGAACAGACCGATGGTGCAGAGATAGAGCAGGCCTGTTCCGATCTTCCCGACGACGAGCCGATGGATGCCGAGGGTTCCGAAGAAGAAACAGACAATCAAGAGTATCAGGCGTTTCTGCGGTGAGACAGGGACATTCACGCGAACTCCTTTCGTGACGTGGGGGCCACGACCATTCAGGGGGCCCGATGCCGCCGTGGATCTGGTCGTTCATTGTCATGGTATTCGGTAGGAAACGAGATTATTCGTTACAAACCCGGCCGCGGATTGTAGCGGAGCCCGCAAGTCGGGATGGAGCGGGCGGGCGTTGGCGACTAGAATCTCCGAAACATGAAGTGGGCCGACGGACTTTGAGAATGCAACGCAACGCGAGGAGCTGCGAGATGATGATATCCGATGCGATGAATAAGGCTTTGAACGGACAGATTGCGAACGAGCTGTCTGCGTCGATGTCTTATCGACAGATGGCGTTCGATTACGACGTGATGGGCCTGAAGGTGTTTGCGACGAAGTTTCAGGGGCAGGCCGACGAAGAGCACGATCACGCGATGCGGATTGCCAAGTACATTCTGGACTCCGGCGGCAAGGTCGAGCTGGCGGCGTTGGAGAAGCCGCCGTGCGGCCAAAAGTCGGCCCAGGCCATGGTCGAGGCGGCGCTGGCAAGCGAGGTCAAAGTCAGTAAGCAGATATACGGATTGATGGATCAGGCGGAGTCGGAAAAGGACCATTCCACGCGCAGCTTTCTCAAGTGGTTCATTGACGAACAGGTGGAAGAAGTCTCGACGATGTCGGATCTTCTCCAGCTGGTGAAAATGGCAGGCGAGTCGAATCTCGTGCTTGTGGAGCAGCGGCTGCACGAAGTGATGGTGACGGAAACGCCCGATGCGTGAGACCGTCGGCGTGTTGGAGGCGCCGGGGCGGGCCGCCGAGTCCCGGGATGTGGATTTTCCGGCCGCCCGCGTTCGCAGCGGGGAATCGGGCCAATTTGCCCGGGAGTGATCCGTTGAAGATTTTTCACGGCGCGGTATGCTAAGTGGAGTGAAGTCGGTCGCTTGCGGAGCAACTCAGCGGCCGAGACATTTGCGCGAATGGATTTCGCAGGGCAGTCGCCCGTTAGGAGAGACCCATGAAAGGACGCCCGAGTCTCTTCGAAGTGATGAACAAGGCCCCTGAGACGAGCGGCACTGTCGCTCCTCGAAACAGTGGGCGTTGGTGGCATCGCGAATCTGGGGGGGCGGCCGAAGGGCCTGTGCAGATTGTTGCAGAGGCGCTCACGGAAGAGCAGGCCGCCGAAGAGTTGGCAGCACAAGCCGCCGTCGTCGAAGAGGCGGAGCGTGAGAAGTCGTCGCGCGATGCTGAGAAGCAGGCGCGGCGCGATTCGAAACGAGCCGAGCGTGCAGCAATGCGATCGGCGGCTGTTGAGTTTGTGCGCACCCGATTGGCATTGGGTGACGCGGCGCCGATC
>JAJDEC010000022.1 GCA_029259995.1 Phycisphaerae bacterium | reverse complement strand
TGCTCACGCGCCGTGGCCGCGGAAAGATCGCCCCCTTGGGTAAGGCCCGATGCGCCCCCGATATCATGACGGGCACGACGGGGACCCGCGCCTTCTTTGCAACGGCCAATGCGTTCGGCCGAAAAGAACTCAACGATCCATCCTTCGACCGCGTCCCCTCGGGAAAAATCACGACGGCGCATTCGGACTTCAATCGGCGCAGAATCTCCTTCAATGCGCCAACGTCGGCGCCCCCGCGTTTGATTGGGAAGGCGTTGAGATGCACGATCATTCGGCGAAACAGAGCGTTACTGAATAACGTGTCTCGGGCGACAAAGTGACATTCTCGCGGCAGTGCCAGCGTCGTCACAACGGGATCCACGTGGCTCTGATGATTGCTGACAAGCAGGACGCGGCCCGTCCGTGGAACCCGATCCTTCCCGTACACGCGTCCGCGAAAAAACGTGTAGAAGATCGTCGCAAACACAGCGCGGGCGAAACGATAACTCCATCGCATCGTCGTGCGATACTTCCTGTCATCGGTCATTGCGACTCGTACCCCGGCGCGATTTCATGCGTTGCAGGATCGGCCATTGAATCGGCATCATGGAAGCAGACCGCGCTTTCGGATCTCTTCCAGCATTCTCTCGACAACGTCATGAATATTGCTGTCCGTCGTATCGATGTGAATCGCTGTCTGCGGCTCCAGCAGCGGCGCCCATTGTTTCCGATCGTTGCCGTCCCGCTCCTGAAGATTCTCCATGATCAGTTCGAACGACGCTTCTTCGCCATCGGCGACAAGCTCCTGATATCGCCGCATCGCCCTTTTCTCGATCGCCGCATCCAGAATGAATTTCAAATCGGCATCGGGAAACACAACGCTTCCCTGATCCCGCCCTTCGGTCACGAGGGCCCCGAGCTTGCGACCGATGACGCGCTGCTTTTCCACCAGCAAATCACGAATGGCCTGAACGCGGGCGACGTAGCTCGTTGCCTGGCTGACGGCCATCGAGCGAATCGCCTCGGAGACGTCACGACCGTCCAATGTGACGCGTGTATGCGTTGGACCGCAGTCGAGCGAGATCACGGCCTTCCGGGCGACGGCTACCAGGGCGGCCTCGTCCTTGAGTCGAATGGCGCTTTCCAGTGCAGCCAACGCAATCGCGCGATACATCGCGCCCGTATCGAGATACGGAACGCCGAGCTTCGCGGCCAGCTTTCTCGCCGCCGTGCTCTTGCCAGATCCAGCCGGTCCGTCGATGGATATGATCATGACTGCATCCTACGCATGATTCGTTCGAATTCAATTGCCCAACTCCGAATTGGATCGGTGTGCCTTCGTCGCCTATCATGCACGTTTTTGGAGACGATTCAACGCATGCCGATTCAGTTTATTTGCGAGGAATGCCGACAGCCGATCGAGGTCGACGACGAGGCGGCAAATCTGCGAGCGTACTGCCCGTACTGCAACGCCGTCGTGAATGTCCCGGCATTCAGCGACATTGGCGTGGCGCAGCAGACGGCGGACACGCGAACATCGCATGCGCTCCAGACGGCCCAACCTGTTTCACATCGACCGGGGGCCGTGTCGGGCCCCGCCTTGCGACCTTTTGAGCGTGTTTCGGCTCCGGCGCATGCGTCCGCGACATTCGGATTCCTGGCGATGACGACGATGATCATCAGCGGCGTTCTGTTTCTGGTTCTGATGACGACAGTGATGCTGGTCATGTTGCCCGAGATGCCGCCCCCCGGTGCGATGCCGGATTACGAGAAGTTGAACAACGCGCTGATGACGTACGCCGAGGACAGTCCGTGGTTCCCGGTCGCCGCGGAGTTCTTTCGCATATTGGGAATTGTGGGCGTCGGGATGGCCATCGGGTCGTTGATTCGAAAGGAACGGCCGCGTTGGCCCGCCCTCAGCGTTCTGGCAATCGGACTCGGCTTCGTGTTATTATTGCTCTTTTCCGTGATGTTTTATGCGCTACTTGGATGAGTCGCGCCGGTCGACGCCGCGGCCCCGGGGCCGTGCATATGGAGGATCATCGATGCGAATCACAGCCGCATTTTCAATCGTCATTGCCTCGTGCCTGCTTGCGCCGCCACATGTCGCGGCGGACGTTACGAAGCCGTCTCGCTCGACGATCGAGTCTCAGTATCGTGAAGTCGCAACTCGGATCATAGACGCAACGATGCAGCAGAACGGCGCGTGGAAGAAAATGGAAGGTCTGTGCGACGGTGTCGGCCATCGGATCAGTGGATCGCCCGAACTCGACAAGGCGGTCGAATGGGCATTGGCAACCATGCGCAGCGACGGCCATGAGAATGTGCATCCTGAAAAGGCGATGATTCCCAAGTGGACTCGCGGCGACGAATGGGCGAAGCTCGTCGAGCCGCGAATCTCGGATCTGCACATGCTCGGATTGGGAATGTCCGTCGGCACGCCGACAGGCGGCGTGACGGGACGCGTCGTCATCGTCCAGGACGAAGATGCATTCGACAAGGCCGCGGGGCAGATGCGGGGGGCGATCGTCCTCTTCAACAATCCGATGCCACAGTGGACACATGAGAAAGGCGCCTGCTACGGACACACGGTTCGATTTCGCGGCAAGGGCCCGCGCATGGCCGCGGAAAAAGGCGCCGTTGCGTGCCTGGTTCGCTCTGTCACGGCGCGAAGCCTGCGATCGCCGCATACGGGCGCCACGCACTTTCACGAGGACGGCCTCAGTATTCCGGGGGCCGCCATCACGACTGAAGACGCCGACATGCTCCAACGCATGGTCGATGCCGGCGAAGCACCTGTCGTCACACTGAAGATGGACGCCAGGTATCATGGCATGGTGCCGGGCGCAAACGTGATCGGCGAGCTCCGCGGATCTGAACGGCCCGACGAAGTCGTCGTGATCAGCGGTCATCTCGATGCCTGGGACGTCGGCCAGGGAGCGCATGACGACGGCGGTGGTTGCGTGGCGGCGATGGAGGCCATCAGCGTGCTTCGCCGTCTCGGTTTGCGTCCCAGGCGAACGATTCGTGTCGTGCTTTGGACCAATGAAGAAAACGGCGTCTTCGGTGCAAAGCAGTACGTCATCGATCACAAAGACGAACTTGCGAAACACGTGGCCGCGATCGAGAGCGATTCCGGAACGTTTACGCCCGTCGGGATGAGCGTCCAACACGATGACAAATCGCGTCAGGCGGCGATGGCGAATCGCATGACGGAGATTCTCGCACTGCTCGAGCCGATCGGTCCGATGAAGGCAACAGAAGGCTGGTCCGGCGCCGATGTCGGCCTGATGCGAAGCGCGGGCGTCCCCTTACTGGGCCAGAATGTCCACGGAGCGACTTACTTTGATTACCATCACACACATGCGGATACGCTTGACAAAGTTGACCCGAAGGATCTCTCTCAGTGTGTCGCATCCATGGCAGTCGTCAGCTACATTATTGCAGACATGCCCGGCAGACTGGATGACTTGCCGGAACTGACGCCGACCAACATTCACAGCACGCGCGGCGACATCAAGTCGGCGCCACATCATCGCTAATCGCCACAGGCCTGCGTCAGGAGGCATCGTGCGAACGGATCGACATCCATGCCATCGAGCACGCCGTCCGCATTCATGTCGGCGGCGCAATGCTGATCCGGATCCGCTGCGCCGTTCAGCAATGCCATAACAAAGGCACTGATATCCAGGACATCTCTTTCTCCGTCGCCGTTCAAGTCGCCTGACGATCGGCCGATGGTCTCGCCGACGACGGCAATGGCGTAATTCGCAGTACTGAATCGACACCAATTGCATCCTTGTCCGAACAGCGCGGCGCCGGGCGTCCAGCCGAACCAGGCCCTTCCCCATCGCCAGGTCCCGGTGCTCTCGATCGTGTTGTTGTAGACACCGATCAGATAGCTTCCGGCGCCGAGCATCAGCGGCTCCGGCAGAAACAATTCGTATTCATATTCGATGTTGGTGAAGAAGATGTTCCCCGTCAGCTGCCGAGTCGCGTTGACGGACGGATACGAAGCGATCAACGATCCTGGCAGCCCGCTGTCATCCTGAAACACTTCAATCGTAAAGTCGTCAGTCGTTGCAACATCATCGTCATAGCCGCCATTGACACGCACTCCCGTGATTCTCGTCGAACGCAGGAGCACCAGGTCCTCCGCGATCTTGTGCGGCCCGAGCGTGGGATGCGGATCCAGATCACTCAGATTCGCCAAAGCGCGAAGATTGATCGGCTGATTCAGAAGTACTTCCAAGGACGGCCCTGTCGCCCGATCGATCTCATCGGGCCTGGCGTTCTGATTGCAGTCATTCGAACTCCGACAGGCGCTAAGGCGGATGTCATCAACCCACCAGCCGGTCAGGCCGTAGCAACTGTCCTTGCCGAATCGAAAACGAAGACGAATCGTGTCGCCAGGCAACACAAAATCGGCGAGTTCGACAACAGTGCGCGACCAGGTCCCGCCGACGCCGCTGTAAGCGACGCTGCCGGCGATCGGATTCGGGTTGCCCTGTTCGGTTTGGAACAGCGAGATATTGTTGCCGTTGTGCCGGAACGCCTCCTGCCGGATCGGCGTCCATGGACCCGCGTTGATCTGGAGTTCGACAATTCCGCCGTCGTAGCGCGGTTCAACTTCGAGAAAGTGGACGAAGTCGAGCGTCAGCGTATCGAAATCGACAGGAGTCTGTATCTCGGGGCTGACGAGATCGTGTACGGCGGATTCGTCGATCTGATTGCAATCGCCGACGTTTCTGTCTTCGATGAACCACGCGTTTCCCGGTCGCGAGAATGGAAGCTGATTCACGATGCCCCAATCGTAAGGCGTCGGCGGCGCACTATTTGACACAGACCAGCCCCCGGATCCGGATTCGGCATCGTCAAAGAAAACCACGTCTGCCTGGGCGCAGAGAAACGGCTCAGTCGAATCGAGCGGTTCGTCCGTCTCACCGCAGGCCCCCGGCGTGTCCATTTCAACGGCCAACAGAGCCTTCTCCACTTCGAGTGCGTCGGCGGCCGTGAAGATATTCCCCGTCGGCAATCCCGTTCGCGGGTCGTTGGGCATCGTTCCGATCAGATCCGATGCGGCCAGATTGAAAGCGATGAATGCATCCTGGAAGTCCGAACCGACTGTCAGATACGTCGTCAGAGCCCTATACCAAACCGCCGCCGCCTTCGCGGTACCAATCGGATTGACAGTGATACTGTTGAACGTCTTTCCGTCACACAACATGGCGAACGCATGGTTTGGAATACCACTGCCACTGTGTACGCCGCCGTTGTCGATCAGCGAACACAATTGAAGCGGATCGTTCGCGGTCTGCGGATGGCTGAAACAATTCGGGTTCCACATGTCACGAAACGGACCGCTCATCGAAGGCGCGTCCTCGCCAATGACCCATCGCGTTCCGTCAATCAACGTCGGCATGAAGGAACAATTCGCCGAGCGAACCGAGTTGGGTTCGTCTGTTCCGCCTCCCGTTGGATGCGCAAACCAAGGCGATCCACTGGTTTCGCCGGCGACTTCCGCACCGCCATTGTACAGGTCGACGAGCTCGCCAAAAACGTCGGAGAAGCTCTCGTTCAGTTGGCCAGACTGGTTCTGATAAATCAGATTGGCTGTCGACAGCGTGAGACCGTGCGCCCACTCATGAACGACGACGTCATCGGCCGTCGATCCCGTGCAGAAGATGAGCTGCCTGCGGACAAAATCGTAGGACGCGTTGGGACATGGAATCGCCCCGGTATCATCGACATTTGTCGTCGCGATGACTTCGCCGCCGAGACCATCGATTCCATTTCGACCAAATGCGTTCAGGAAAAAGGCATTTGCATCACCAATGTAGTCGTAGGCATCGTCGACGTCTTCGTTGCCTGTTGCCGGATCGCCCTCATCGCGCGCCAGCGCGCCCGGCAAAGTGGTTTGAGCCGTGCCGTCGTATATCCGCCGCTCGTTTGCATGACACATCAGCGACCAGCGATCCAGGAACTGGCCGTTGTTCGCGTCAATGAAAACGCCGAACTGCTCGTGTCCGTTTCGCTCGATCAGCGTCAGTTGATATGCCAGGTGCGGGCCAATCGGCGGATCGCCGTACCAGCCGGGGTCGACGATGACGAGTGATTGTTCCGCAACATCAAACACGCCCGGCAACGACGCCTGTGCGGCGGATACTGCAGCTGATGCGTCGAGCCTCGGGCGGACGCTGAATGAGTCCTGTATCGGATAGTATCGACCTGTTGCAGCGTACCATGATCCGTCTTTTCGATAGTGCAATCGAAGTACACCACTAAACACTCGAACACCTTGATAGGACTGGCGATACGTATCGTGTCGAAACGCCAACCCATCAGTCTCCGACTTCATCAGCTCCAGGTCGTCGGCGGTAGAGTTGATACCCAGCGCTATTGCAACCTCGGCCGGGAATGTTCTATCTGACTTTCGCCCCGCCATCGCGACCGATCCGTCGTCAGCCCATGCTGCATTCGACTGGATGGCTATCGGAATCCCGAGACGATGTGACTTGACGACTCGTACAAGCGACTCAGCAGGATTCGTACTGGACACAGCGTCTTGCGCAACAAGCCGGGAAGCAAAGGCAAGGGCAATCGTCATCGCCATCCCGATTGAAGCGGCATCCACAATCGCCGAATAGCGACGTCCATGATCCATCGAACGAGTCGTTTTGCTTTGATACAGGGGCATGCCCTCGATTATACGAAAATCGCTGAATTGACGTTAGGAAACTCAATCGCCCGGCGGGATTTGACGGTTCGCATTCGGACGTGTTTCAACACGGCGTTTGCGCGCAACCGCTCGCGCCGTGCGTCCGACGGAACCATCCCATTGGATCGAACGGAGGAGCCGATTCCTAAGGACGAATGCGCCGGAAAAACGAGGTCGGATGTGGCGACGGTGGATCTGAATCCTGGCATCGCGATTTGTCGCCATCTACATACCCGTGCAGACACGCGTAGACAAACAAATCAATATCATCGACGCTGACACTGCCATCGCGATTCATGTCAGCACTGAGTCTGGCGCGAATTGAATGGCCTGATTCACCGTTGAGGAGGATTTGTATGAATCTCTCCAAATCGCGGCCACCAACGATGCGATCGCCATCAAGGTCCCCGCCACCCCGCAAAATGTCCGGATCCGTGGATTCGTAGAGCATCGGGCCGAGGATCAGGAATGCGTCGTCATCGTCAATCAATCCGTCGCCTGAAAGGTCAAATGCGGAAACAGCAGCGGGATCAACCACGTCGCCAGTCAGCACAGCTGCGAAAAGCGAAATATCGAGACCGTTGACAATCCCGTCCCCGTTGCCGTCGCCGGATCCCACAAGATCGGGGTCCTGATCAAACCAGAAAGGGACTTTCATCAGCGGATCCGCGAAGAGTGTCCACATCCAATCGTCATAGACTGACGCGATGTGAAATGACTCACCGATTGTCCAGCCTTCTCGCAAGCCTGCGATAATGGTCTCGGGAATCGGCCCCAGACAGCAAAGCGGTTCGCCAGTGGCGCCTATTGCCGCCAGGTAACCGGCGGCGAGCGCATTCGGGACGTATCGGCCACCCTGATCCGTTGTGCTGCGAACTGTGGTCGCGCCATAACTGTTGTAGTTGAAGGCGAGGATCTTGGCACCTGGTGCACCGCCATAGAGGCGATCGTCGTTCCAGCCCGTCAAGGCGTGCGTGCCGAAACGAAACGCCGCATTGGAGATTGACTCCGTATCCGATTCAAACTCCTGCCATGGCGTACCCGCCAAGTCGGGTTCTTCAACGGCCCGCCGCAACCAAACCCACTCGCCTTGCGGCAACGCGGGTTGATCAATGTAGTCAAAGTACACATTCTGTCCCGATATACTCGAGCGGCTGAATTCGAAGGCCATGGCGCGCGATGTGATATCAACGGCGGCCCACCAGGTCGGGGCGTCGATTCTCGCGACCATGTATCGCCCGGGTTCCATCGTCGCCTTGGTCAGGCGGCCGCCGATCGGCAATGTCGTTGGTGGATCCGCAAACTGGGGATTGTCTATCGTGTTGAATTCTTTTTGGTCTGCGGGCGATTCGCTGTCGTCCCACATGTCTTCAAGGGCGTCGGCGATCGAGAATCCTCCAGGCCCGCCCGCCGGCGGGTTGGCGTACGTGCCCGGCACGCCGTATCCGACAAGAATTCCCATGATCCGTTGTTCGATTTCGGGATTGCTCAGTAGATAGTTGCGGACTGGTCCGATGACCTGGGTCTCGGCCTCCGCCTGAGTTGCCAAGTGCTCGTCAGCTGACGCATCGACACCTAGCATGTTTTCGTTTGGAATCCCGCGATTGATCTTGTAGCTGTTGGCCCACGCGAAACTGGACGGGTTGTTGGCGTTGTAGACGACAAGCCAACTGTCAGGCATTTCCGCAGTGCGTTGATCCGCCGGAACTTCCGAACCGGCCACAGCGAGTTGCGCCCCCAGCAACGCAGCAAGGCAGGAAACGGTCCTGATTACACCGGCACGCACGAATATTGATTGGGTCCGCTTCACGTCCAATTCATCCTGCGAAATATACTGCCGTGAACCCCGTGGGGTCTCGGCAGCAAGTCCAGCGGCCCGTACAAATCAACAGTATTGGTCCCGCCCTGGCGGGGCCAACGACGAATACTCGATAATCGACAACATACCATCTGAGATATGAATTTCTGTTCGCTCGAATCCCCCGTCGCCGCAAGAACCGATCGAAATACGAAACGCGAGTCAAGAAAAAAGACGCATGGCCCCATGCTCCATGAAACCAATGCGTCTATTGTTTCGTAATCCACCGAGGCCTTGTGCCGGGTTTCGTTACTCTTGGAACAGAGAACGGAACTCGACCAGTCCTGGACTGGATCAAATCGCGCGTGAACTCCGAATCCCAATGGTTCGGGGAACGCGCCACGAGAGAATCCGGACTCTAGCGACGGCGTCGAATCAGAGCGATGCCACCGAACGCAAGCAGCGAGAGCGTTGCTGGCTCAGGGACAAAGAAGAACTGCATCTCCAGCGCGCTGACGTTGACCTGAAGGTTCGATGTACCGTTGTTCGGACCACCGAGTGCTTCCGTGATGGCCCGAAGGTCCAGCATGATGTTCTCACCGCTGAAACCCAGAATCGACGAGATGTCGAGGCTGTTGACGGCAGTGAATCCCAAGTTGTTGACAACATTGGGTACCGAATTCTGTCCCGCGACCAGCGGAAAGGAGATGCCTGCCGGCGTCACATCCTGGCTTGTTGTCGCCAAGGTATCCAAGTCGTCAACATCGAAGGTCAATTCAAAGTCGACGCTCGAACCCGCGCCATTCAGGTTCAGCGAGCCAAACGCCGTCACGTTGATGACGCCGACGGCGAGTCCCGCATTGGAATTGACTGTAATCTCGACGTTATCGTCGTTGAACGTCGGATTCGAGACGCCCGTGCTGTCAACATTGAATCCCGCGCCATTGAACAGCAACGTGTTTCCAAGGCCGCCGACAACCGAAGGCGCTCCCCAAGGCGAACTGTCGTCCAGAGAGAACGAAAAGCTCCCGGCTGTTCCATTAAACGGAGCCGCACTTGCAGTCACGGCGGTCACCGCTATCGCTGCAAGGGCTACAACCAAACCAGTCATGTAATTCTTCACTTTTTCCTCTCCTCACTTGAGGTTCTGTTATTGCCGACTGGACTCACACCAACCCTCCTGGCATGAATCTCAGGATTTCCGGCAAACAAATGCGTTCTCTTTTTACTTCTCTCAGATCGTATTCAATTAGCGTGGCGCCGTCGTCGGCAAACCACGAACGAAGCACAGACAATCGCGAACATCGCCGACGCGGGCTCGGGAATAATGATCAATGACGATGTCTTTGTAATTGACGCCGTCGACGGGGCCGTGGTCGCAATATTGAGAATGTTGGTCAAGTCTATCTGAATCGTCTTGGCACCCTGACCGAACGTCGCGGCGAGTAGATCGACTTCCGTGACCGCGATCCACGTGCCATCCGGATTGAACGTGATGTCCAATCCCTGCGTGGGCGCGAAGCCAAATGGATCGAAGATCGTGACGAATACAGATTGATTCCGGGTGAAATCCGCCAGGGGATTATCTGAAACGTAGGTTCCGGTTTCGACGACGCGAACGAATTCGAGATTCGGTGCACCCAGCGGAAGCGAACCATCAACACCGACAGCGCCACCAGCATTGATCGGCGGCTTGGCTACGGTGGAGATGACCCATCGTTCGTCGGCTTGTTTCTGGGGATTGTTGCTATCGACAACGAAGTTCATCGGGTCGGCGGCATGCGAGCTGTTAAAAAACACGCCGTCCGTCGTCACGATGGGGGAACCCATCCATGGACCGTCAACCTGACCGAGAAGTGTCGGATTCGTTCCATGTACGGAGGACCAACTGAATCGACTGTTCCTTCCGCTGGCATCAAATTGCCATGCGGCGGAAAGTGCGAAGTTCGTTGAAGCCAGTAATACGCAAACGGCAATGAGACCTGTGCGTCGGTGTTGCATTCTTTCTACCCTCTCCTCACTGAGCGACACTGTTAGCTTGATCGCTGAGTGGTTAGTCGCGTGGATCGATTGATTCAGCGCGAAATCTGCTTCTTCTTACGTGCAGGCTACAGATTTCGGACCAACGAATCAAGACAATTCTCGTTAGATTTTCTCATGACCCCGAGAATCGCCAATTTCCTTGATACCCGGCCTGACTTGGGCTTATCATTCAGATAAGTGCAACTCTGCCCCCGACGGCGTAGAAATCGGCGTCGGGCAACGTCCTAGGTGGGAAGGAGCGGGATCCTTGTTTTTTCGTTTATTGGGTATCATCGCGCTTTGTGCGACACCCGTCATGGCAGCCCCCGACGTGATCGTCGCGGAATTGTTCGGCGAGAACTTCAGTTTCGATAACGTGAGGCGATGGGGCAAGCTCAGTGCCGGCGATCCGATAACTGCGTATTCCGTCGGTACGATTTCATGCAATTTGGGTACGGACCCGGTTTCATGGGACATCGGGTCGAATAACCATCCAGTGATCGGGATGCAACTCTATCGTCTGATGGATGGCCGCATTGAGCAGATCGGCCTCTCCTGGGTCAAACATGGTTTTCTGGCCCTTGACGATTCCCTTTGTGATCCAGGGGGTTGTACCGCCCCGCCTCAGAACCATCCGGACTGGGGAAAATTTCTTTTCCCGGGATGTTCAGATCCTTACGGGGCCAATCTCAACGGTAACCAGCCACGACTCGGGCCGCGATCTGAAATCAATGTCGTTACCGGCGCGTTTGGCGTACCATTCCTCACATCCGGCCAAAGCGGCAACACCATCTACAAGCGGCTTCAGGTCCACGACGTGGATATCGATCCGGCGCTGAACCCGGGGGCTTTGTATTATCTCGAGGGGCAGTACGTCACGCAGGACGATACGGCCGCCGGTATGAA
This sequence comes from Phycisphaerae bacterium, assembly GCA_029259995.1. GTDB lineage: Bacteria > Planctomycetota > Phycisphaerae > UBA1845 > UTPLA1 > ECT2AJA-110-A. The sequence goes on along the minus strand of JAJDEC010000022.1, from coordinate 5,132 downwards.
TCACAACAATGTTTCCTATCGTCAGGTGCTCGTCTCGGAATCGTCACCCGGCGTTTTCGTGTTGACGATGACCGGCAGTACTTTTCGCGAGCAGTCGGCCATCGAGGCGTGGAGTGCAAGCGATCCCGGGGTTGAGCTTGAAACGCTGACCGTGTCGTCAGACGGCATTTTCATGCTCGCATCCAACGCAAGCGATCTTGGGAACGGCGAGTATGAATATGAATACGCGCTGTACAACCAGGATTCGCATCGTTCGGCCGGGTCGATATCAATTCCTATCGGCGCCGATGTGACGGTGACGAACACCGGGTTCCACGACGTTGATTACCACAGCGGGGACGGCATCCCGTTTGGCACGACGTATTCAGGAGCCGATTGGACTCCGTCGGTCAGCGCAACCGAGGTTTCCTGGGCATCCGTGCCATTTGCGACGAGCGAGAACGCCAATGCACTTCGCTGGGGCACGCTCTACAACTTCAGATTCAGAGCCAACAGTCCACCAGTCCCTGGTACCATCACGGTCGGCCTCTTTCGCCCGGGTTCGCCTTCGTCGTTCACACTTGCCGGCAAAGTGCCTGACGACTTTGTTGCACCATTCGTCCTCGGCGACATGGATGCGAACGGCACGGTCGACCTTCCTGACATTCCGTTGTTCATTGAGCTCGTTCTCAACCCAGGTTCGGCAACACCGGACGCAAAGCTGCGCGGCGACATGAACGTCAATCTCGTCAACGACTCAATCGACTTGCCGTTGTTTATCGATGCGTTGGTTCCCTGACTGACGCGCGGACGATGGTGCAAAACTGCTTTCGACGAAGCCCGTAAACCGTCGCCTCACGACGACACTTCAGTCGTTTTCGTCCGTCAGGAACGCGACGGCGCGATCCGACTCGCCATTCATCAAGACGCATACACGTCGGCCACCGGTGGCTGAGGGCAGATGCACCACGCGAATGATGTCCTTGAAGGCTTCTGCAGACGGCACGATTTGCGTCAACCGATTTTCGGCATCCGCAAACAGGTGATCATTGAATTGATTTGCCGCGTCATCCGGATAGAGCGGCAGGTACAGGATCTTGGCTTCGACCAGGTCCTGGAAGAAATGGGTTCCGTACGACACTTCCGGCACGTATCCATCTCGTTCCCGTGCAACTTCGATCAGCATCGATGATCGATTGATATCCGCGTAGGTAACCGGAATCCCCAATCGCATGTCGTTGCTTCCCCATCGGCCGGGGCCAATGAGAATAAATCGCTCATTCGTCAGGGCATGATTCAGGCGGCCGATGACTCTTGCAACCTCAATGCGGTCCTCGCGCGTGCCGATTTCGTCGTAGTCTCTCGGGTCAACGTAGATGATGTACTCGACGCCATCCAGGCGACCGGATCGAACAAATCGCGTGGCCGAGAACACGATATTGTCACCGGGGATGTTCTCCGGAATCGGCTGCGGTTCGAATTCGGTTCCCTGGCTGAGGGTTCGGCATTGCAGGAGATAAAGGGTTTCGCCGTCGTGAGCGAACTCAACGTCGACCGGATATCCGTAGGCCTCCTCCAGTCGACGAAGGATCACGCGAAGTTGCTCCGTGAAGATGCCTTCGCTCATCAGCTTGTCGAATGTGATGAAGAGGTTTTCCGTCGGTTCGTCAATGTATGTTCCCATCGGCGGAACAAGCAATCGTTCTCTTCGGATCGAAACGCAACGATCGAGCATGGGGAATTCCGCTGCGTGCTGCAGCAGATCGGGCAGCGGAATTGCCTCCAGGCAATTCCGTTCGACATTGATGACGTCGACCTGTCGCTGGGAATTGCACATGATCTCGGTATTCGTTGACTCATGCCGCAATGTCGGCACGCCGAGGGCCACGAGCCTCGGGGACTCGCCCGCCACGCGATCGACGGCTCGCGTTCCCAGCCCCATGACGATCCGCATCAGTCCGTCTTCGCGGCGGATTCGCGGGCTCCAGCGAAACTCATTTCGGCTGAACGCCACGCCGGCGAACGCGGGGGCGAAGTAGGGACCGAAGCGCTTGCCGATCACGCGTTGAATCAGAACGGCCATGTCCTCTTCGTAGTCGAGGAGATCGTGTTCCTTGCGATACTGCAACGGATCGGGGCCGAGCGCACTGGCGAACACCTCGGCGATCGCTCCGAGCAGGGCCTCCAGCCGATGTTCGATGGGCCCCTGGTTCGCAACAAAGATGCTGGCGTACTTGCCGCTGAAGGCCGTACCGAATCGATCTTCGAGCAGGCTGCTGGATCTGACGATCAATGGTGAATCGCCGAGCCGTTCAAGCAATTCACGAAGTTGCTCGACGATTCCGGCGGGAAAATCCGCATTTCTGAACACGGACTTGATGAGGCGATACTCGTTTCGAATCTCCTCGGGCAACTTGTATTTTTGATTCTGGTACTCGCCCAGTCCGTTGAACGCGAGAAAGTCCTCGATGACATCCGAACGAAGGTAGTAGGAATCCGGAATCGATACGGGGTAAGATTCGCTTGCGGGCACAGACGGCGTGTAGGACTCATCATCCCTGGCCGCCTCTGCCGGAATCGATCGACGATTGGACTGATGTCGAGACGCCCCCAGGATGGTTGCAGCGAGGTACATCCCTGCGGCCTTGCCGCCGACACGCCCCATGCCCGACTCCGCTCCGATTGTGCGGTTGATGATCCCTTCAAAATCGCGAATGCGCAAGAACTTTTTTGCAATGGCGATGAACTCAAGCTGATCTGAAATCAAGTGGCGAATCAGGCCGACGCGAATTCCTGTCGCCTCATCAGGGGTCAGCTGCATTTCGCCCACCGGCAGGGCGCAGAATCGACGAACCGTATCGGCGAGCAGTCGAAAGGACACCGATTGAAGTGACACGATTGCCCGGAGTTTGTCGGCCTCTTCGCGTTTGAGCGTCAGGTTGACGATTTCGTCGATTTCCTGGGGACGGAGCTGCACGGCGGCGTAGTGCCGTGTGATGTTCTGGACGACGTCTCGTTCCGACTGATCGCCCCGGGGCGCCGCCATGACATTGGGATTGTCGGCGTCGGTCGTCCGCCCCGAATCGATGTTGCCGGCCTGCCTGCGTGCTTCGTCATAGATTCGGTCGATCGTGATGTTGCCCTGTTCATGGAGCACGACAAGGAGCTGTCGAAGGATGCGGTCCGCAAGGTGGGGATAAAGCGTTAGGTGCTCCTCCAGGCGCTCGGAAGTCGGGGAAACACTGACGGAGTCAGGTTTCGGCAACTCGTTGTTGGCGTGTCCGGAATCCATGATCTATGTTGCCGTCCGGCGGCAGCGTGGCCGTTTTCGAATGATTCGACTGCGTCCCGGCGCAGCCCACTTTGGGCCCGCGTGCGACTTGCTATTGTCGCAGGCGACGTCTGATCGGCAATCCCACGCGCCATGAATTGCCGCGACATTGTCCGCTTGACTTGGATCAGGCCACAGAAACCAGTCCTCGGGGCGGAATTTCAAAGGAATTCTACTTCGATCGATTTGCCGATTCGTCCAATGTCGACTATCGTTGCGGGACTGGCTGTCTCGAGAGCATTCGGCCATGCGTGTAGCTTGTTAATTCGAAAGGAGGCCTTGACGCTGTATGATTAAGGTGAAACCCCGTCCCGGTGAACCCGTGCAGGCCATGATGCGCCGCTTGAAGAAGATGTGCGAGCGCGAAGGCGTATTGCGCGAAATGAAGCGAACGGCTTATTACGAGAAACCGTCGGATCGAAACCGACGGAACTTCCGAAAGGCCAAACGCCGCCTCCAGAAGACCTCCGAATTGGGCCGCTAGCCAGTTTTGGACTCAAAAATACCTGATTCTCAGATCGATCAGCCTCCCGCCAATGGCCCATGTGGGCTTGCCGGGCTTTTTTCGCGCGCAGAAATATTCTGGGCTGCCGCGGCGGATTCCACATGGTCAGGCAATTGACCATCCGCTTAGCAGGATCAAAATGAGGATGCGCGAGACTCAGCGTCTTGTGCGTTGCGTACGACGAACGCGACGTCGCGGGGCCTTGCAATAATAGACGCCGCCGGGAGGCGCGTTCAGCCACACCATTTCGTACTGAACATTGGCGAACAGCTGCTTATAGAATGATCGATAATAGAGTGGAATCACAGTAATCTGTGAGAATACACCGTCGGGCGCAAGTGATCGACGGAGCCAGCGCATCATCCTCGCCAGTGATCGCGGCGGCAGATTGGGTGTCGGCAAGCCGCTCAGTACATAGTCCACTTTGGTGATGCCCATGCTTGCCAACGGGGCTTCGATTTCCCCGACGTCACCTTCAATCAGATCGACACTTGGAAATCGCTGGCGAAGAATGTCGCAGAAATCGGGATCAAATTCCAACATGACGAATCGATGATGCGACTTCAGGCGGTCCAGGATGACCTCCGTGATCGCCCCGGTGCCGGCGCCGACTTCGACGATGGTACCTGGCCTGCTGAAGTCCACGGCCGCGCAGACGGCTTCGGACAGGAATCGGCTGCTTGGCGTCGCCGCCGAGATGCCTCTCCCCTTCTGAAGAAACTTCTTGAGAAAAAGGCCGTTGCCTTGGGCTGACATGCCCCGGCTGGTGTCCAGATCCGTCGAAAATACGGCCGAATCGCCTACGGCCGGTTCAGTCGAGTTGTGCGTCACGCTGTCTCCAGTCTATCAATCCCAGACCGGCAGGCCGGGCTGCACTGCTGATTTGCAAACCCAGTCGCGAATATTCCCTGGATGAATCAGGAAGTGAATCTGGTTGAAACCAATGCGTACCGGTGGGACGTTTTCTAAACTGAGTCCTGTCACATGTCCCTACGCAACAAAGACCTACGCAATGCACCGCGCCGGCACTGCGGCGGTATCATAGCGTCACACTCACGTAGTTAACACCCGATCAGGTCAAAAACTTGACGATTCGAATTATCGGAGATGTATCGCGCATCCGTGTGAGTTGGCGTCGAGTCATACGCTCCGCAGGCTCGGAGAAACGCGATGCAGATTCCCTCTCCGGATGCCGCGATGGGACTCATTCCTACTCGCCTTGTGTGATGAAACCCATCCCGACTCGCCGCCACCTACCTGTAAGATTCTATCGACTAATTAGTTATGTACCCTGGGCTCCAACCGAGCGATCCATTC
>JAJDEC010000210.1 GCA_029259995.1 Phycisphaerae bacterium | reverse complement strand
GATCGGCGCCGGACAGGGCGAATATCATGCCGCCGTGGCCGTCGGGGGCGACGAGCGAGTCGTGCTTTTCGGCCGTCAGTCCCGTGAGGGGCTGGAACCAGTGCGTGAAATGTGTGGCGCCGTTTTCAACGGCCCAGTCCTTCATCGCGGCGGCGACCACGTCCGCGACTTGCGGATCCAGGCTTTCGCCGAGTTCGATCGTCCGGACGAGTCGCTTGAAGACATCCTTCGGGAGACGTTGCTGCATCGTGCGCTGACCGAATGCGTCGACACCGAAAATCTCGTCGATGCGCTTCTGGGCGTGGGCGGTTCCGTTCAGGAAACGTTCGCGCCAGTCGGATGCGTGCGTGATGGCCAGCTCTCGTGCCTCATGGGCAATCATGACGATGCTCTCCCTGCATACTGATGACATCTCGATGTCAGGTTCGTCGTTCGCCGTGTGCGGCACCTGCCGCAATTCTCAATTCGGCGAACTCAATCGGAATTCCCTGGGCCTCCTCGCAACGAGCGTACCTTCATCGGATCGCTCGCTCGGATCGCGCCACAATAATCGGCGCGGATGTTTCAGATTTATTTTGGGGGCGCGGCGGAAGAGAAGGAGTGATCAAGCCTGCGTAATCGCCGCATCCGTCTGTTGATAGATCTGCAACAGGTTATCCAGACCGGACAGCTTCATGATTTCTTCGATTGCCGGCTGCAATGCAGCCAAGGCGAACACTCGACCGGCTCGCTTCAAAGTCAGATGAATTTCGACCAACACGCCGAGCGTGATGCTGGGAAGAAACTCCACCTCTTCCATATCCACAATGATAGGCAGATCCGGATGCGACGCAATGATCGACTTCAATTCCGCTTTCAAGAGGAGCGTCGTGTCGTGATCGAGTTCCGCGCGACAAACCCGCGTGACGACGACCCGGTCCCGCTTATCCACGTGAAAAATCTTCTCACTCATGGCGAATAGAATGCCGTAAACCGACGCCCGAGTAAAGTACCAATTGCGCGAAGCCTCGAAATTATCGCACGCATTCGATTTCGGTCGATCCATGTGATCGGGTTACGTCCGCAGATGTCTCTGATACCATGCGGCCTTCCGTTGATTCCGGGCTCGGCAGGCCGAATCGTGAGGCGCAGCGAGGTATCGACGCGACATGGGTTGACGAAGTTCGCCGGGAGCAATGCGAATGACCAATCGGAAGCCGAAAATAGCCATTTTCGCAGGGACGTTTGATCCACCGACGTACGGACATCTGAACATTATCGAACGGAGCCGGCGTCTGTTCGATCAGACGATCGTCGCGGTCGGCGTGAACCCTGAGAAGGAACCACTCTTCTCACCCGACGAGCGAGTCGAGATTCTGCGCGATCTCGTTGGCGACGAAAGGGACGTCGCCATCGAATCCTACAGCGGTCTGACGATGGACTTCGTGAATCAACGCGGCGCCGACGTCATCGTCAAGGGAATCCGGGACAGCGACGATTTGCGCAATGAACTGCGTCAGGCAAACGTCAATATGATCGCCGGCGATGTTGAGACTGTCTTTCTGTTTACGACGGATCAGACGGCACTGATCAGCAGCACGTTGATCCGCCAGATCGCCGAAATGGGTGGTCTCGATAGCGGAAAAATGACGCGGCTGATCCCGCCGAGCGTTGTACAGCGGATGAAAGCAAAGCTTGAAAACGAAGCTTGATTGAAGCGCAGAATCAATGGTTGAACACGGCAAATTCGTCTCGCGAGTGGCGAATCGGCGATTGGCCGATTCCCTACGATGCATCATTCCCAGTTCGTGCTTTGGATCCATTGCATCAATGCGTCATGCCATCTGTGAGAGCCGACCGGTGATGGCACGTTGAGGACTTCGCGAATCTAACGCCGGATCGATCAGGATTCCGTGCGACATGACTGCGCGACATGCGTCACTTCTTTCGGAGTTTCTTTTTCCTTGCGGACTTCTTGCGCGGCGATCGCGCGCCGGGCGTCGGCGTTTCTCGCAGCTGCGCCATTTGTTCGCCGAGTGCGGCGATCTGTTGCTTGAGTGATTCAATTTCCTCGTCCGGCGCCGGTTCGGCAACGGATTTGCTCGGACGGTTCCGATGTGATGGCTCATTCGGCGTGTGAGCGTGCTCCGTGTCGCGGGCCATGCCGGGCATAAGCATCCGCATCCAATCCATCGGAGCGGCGACAGATGGAATCGTCGGAATGCCGGACTGCTTGAGGAAGGCATCAAACTGGCTGCGCGAACGGGCGAAGGCATCCATGGCCTTACCGAGATACTGGTCGATAAAGCTCCGTGCCATGGTCTCATTCATCTGGATCGCCTGGTGCAGCAACGAGGCCGGAAACAAGTCCATCTTGGGCGGATCGTGCTCAAGGATGATCTGCGTCAGAATGATGTTTGTGATGTCGCGGCCCGTCGTCTTGTCGGAGACGACAATTTCGTGGCCGTCCCGGACGAACTCATACAGGTCCGAGAGCGTCACGTAGCGCCGGCTTGTGGCGTCGTAGAGCCGCCGATTCGGGTATTTCGTGACGTAATAAGTCTGGCGGTCGCCGTTCTTCATGGGCCGGGCTCCAGTGCGTTTGCACAACAAGTTTGCTGCGTCCGCAATTCGCGTATCGTGAGTATGGATTCATTATTATCTGTCAATAAACGTCTTACGGCAAGAAAAAAATTGTGCTTCTTGAGCCCAGATTTATGTTGCAAACGCAGCAAACGCACGATATATTCCTTAAGGAGTGGCGGGCAACACGCGAATGACGCGGACCGCACCCAAGACGAGGAGCAGCACGATGGCACAGCAAACAGGCGAGGCAAGCAAAATGACACAGGACAACACATTCCAGATGGCCGGCGAATCCTTTCGCACGGCGATGGACGCGGGACTCAAGTTTCAGAAGGACGCGTTCGACACGATGAACAAGATGTTCTGCTGCGGCAATGTCTGCGGCGACATGCAGGACAAGACGCAGGAAATGACGACGGAAGCCGTCAACCTCGTCCGCAAGAACGCCGAGCAGACGCAGAAGACGTTTGACGAAAACTGCCGCACGGGACTGGCGACGATGCGAAAGAGCTTCGACGTGGTCGGCGAAGGCGACAAGGACATGTTCGCAAAGGCCAACGACATCTGGGCGAACGCATTCGATGCGATGCGCGGCAATGTCGAAATGACGGCCAAGACAGCGACGCAGACGATCGAGAGCTGGTCGGACTTCATGTCGAAGACCGTCAAGACGAGCCCCAAGAAGGCCGCCAAGTAATCAGACGCGCGCAGCGAGTGGAACCACCGTCCGCGATGCGAGCCGCGACGGACTAACGAAGCACCGGCATGCACGAGGCGCTTCCGGCCGCCAGTTTGAATATGACAACTGGACGAAGCAATTTTTGGCGGCCGACAGGATTGACAACAGACATGCCGGTGTGACGCTTCCAGGGGCCTCGAGTGTGACGCAAGTTCACTCGTGGCCCCTTTCTTCAATCGATCCCGCCCCCTGAAAAACAAGGGGCATCAGGCGACTCGCCGAGGAGAACGCAGTATGGCATCGGACGCCTCCGCAAACCCGACGGAACAGATTTCGCGATTCTGGACCGACATGATGGCCCAGATGGGGCAGGCTGCCGCCCACGCAGGCATGCCGGGCGGTGCGACCAACGGTCGCCAGCCGGCGCCCGCCTATGACGATGCGGCCAAGTCGATGCAACGGGCTTTCTTCGACGCGATGGCCAAATACTTCGACGAATTCATGCGCAGCGAGCAATTCCTTGAGCACATGAAGCAGACGATGGATCAGTCGATCGCCATGAAGAAAATGATGGACGATTTCCTGATCAAGACGCAGACGACGATGCAGTCGCCGGTTCGCGGTGATGTCGAGGACCTGGCGCATTTGCTCCGCGGTATCGAGGAACGGCTGTTTGATCGGATCGACAGGTTGGAAAACAAAGTCGCAGCAGTGGAAGATCGACAGGGTGCGGGACGCGATGCAAAGGCGAGCGGGGCATCGCGTTCCGAAAAGTCGACAACGAGCCCGAGAAATGCCAAGAAGCGCTGATCGCGCCGAATCGAACGCCAACCAAGGGAGCCAGCCCAGATGACGAACGCGACAATGTCGAATCCATTCATGTCGATGCTACCGCCGACGCCGGCGATGTTCATGCCCACATTCGAAGGATTCGTCGAACGAATGGCGGCGATGCCGCGCGTGATGGAGACGGCCGGGAAAGTGAAAGTCGGCGCCACGCCGCACGATGTCATCTACTCGGAGGACAAACTCCGCGTATTGCATTATCAGTCCGACATCCCCAAGGCGCACGCGACGCCCCTGGTCTTGTGTTTCGCCCTCGTGAATCGACCCTATATTCTCGACCTGCTCCCGCACAAGAGCGTGGTTCGTCGATTCCTGGATGCCGGATTTGACGTCTTTCTGGTCGACTGGGGCGAGCCCTCGCAGAACGACCGGCACCTGACGATCGAGCACTACGTCTGCCGATACATGCACAATGTCATGTCGCGCGTCGCCGAATTCACGGAACAGGAACAAGTGTCCCTGCTCGGCTACTGCATGGGCGGCACGCTGAGCGCCATGTATACGTCGCTGCATCCGGAAATGGTCAAGAACCTGATCCTGATGGCGGCGCCGGTCGATTGGGCGGAGCGCGACGCGCTGCTCGTCCAGTGGACGGATCCGAAGTACTACGATGTCGATGCGATCATCGACGCCTACGGGAACGCACCGCCGCATGTGTTGCAGGGCGCGTTCGCATTGCTCAAGCCGATGGCGAATTTCGTTGAGAAATACGTCGGCTTCTACGAGCGAATGAACGACGAGAAATTCGTCGAGGAATTCACGGCGATGGAGACGTGGGGCAATGACAATATCCCCGTCGCCGGCGAGACATTCCGACAATTCGTCAAGGATTGTTTCCAGAAAAATCTGCTGTCGCAGGGCAAGATGAAGCTCGGCACGAAGCGGATCGACTTATCAAATATCACGTGTCCCGTATTGAATCTGATGGCGTCGAACGATCATCTCGTGACGTGCGGCCAGAGCGCGCCGTTTAACGATCTCGTCGGATCGCGCGATCGCAAAGCCATCACATTCCGGGCAGGGCACATCGGACTTTCCGTCAGCAGCCGGGCGCACAAAGAGTTGTGGCCCAATGTCTGCGAGTGGCTCGGCGAGCGATCAGAGAAAATCTGACTCGTCGGGCAAGAACAATGGGCGCCATCGCGGTCGATGAACTCGGCGCGGGCGGCCGGGAGCATGAACGATGCAATTCACGGGTAAAACAGCCATTATCACGGGTGCCGCCAGCGGAATCGGTCGCGCCACGACACGGACGCTCATTGAGCGCGATATCAGCATTCTCGCCGCGGTCGATCGCAACGAACTCATTCGCGACCTGGCGAAGGAGACGAATGACAAAGTCGGACGCGAAGTCGCCTTTCCCTATGTGGGTGACGTGACGTGCGACGACTTCCGCCAGTCGGTTTACAACGACATCAAGGAACGATTTGGTCCCGCGCACATATGTATTCCGGCGGCCGGGATCACACGCGACGCCTTGGCCGTTCGACGGAACAAGGAGACGGGCAAAGTCGAAACCTATTCGCGAGAGCAGCTCGAGGAAGTCTTCAAGATCAATCTTGTCGCACCAATCCTCTGGGCCATGGACGCCGTGGCGTCGCTTGCGGAAGACCGGATTTCGCGCGGCCTGAAGCGATGGAGTCCCGAAGAGGGCATGCAGGGCGCGATCGTCTTCATCGGCTCCGTGTCATCGGCCGGCAACAAGGGGCAGATTTCCTACGCCGCGGCCAAGGCCGGGCTGGAAGGGGCACAGGCGACGCTTTCCAAGGAAGCCATCTTCTACGGTGTCCGATGCAGCATCATCCATCCGGGCTTTACGGATACGCCCATGGTTCGATCACTGGGCGACGACTACATCGAGAAAAACATTCTGCCCTATACCCAATTGCGAAGGCTCCTTCGCCCCGATGAAGTCGCCGACGCCATTTGTTTCATGCTGACCAATTCCGCGGTCAGCGGCTCCGTCTGGGTGGATGCCGGCTGGCATCCCGCGGCGTAAGAACGCCGCTCTCCGACGCGGCGTGGGCGTTTTCAGACGCCGCGTCGCCATGAACGATTGCACTCGGGACGATCCTCAGGTGCGCAATTGTCGCGGGCGAGGGCGGCCCCGGGTGTTGCTGCGCCATGGCGATTTTTCTGGACACGTCAGACGTCCAGGCCTACACTTTCCCATCATTACGGGTAGATGAATGACCGGCGTGAAGACTGCGCACTGCGTGCGCGATGTCGGTTGGTTCGAAATGGAATCTGTCCGTCCGCCGTCGCATTCTCGCGTCGAGCGTTGATCAGGAGGTGTTCTGTGGGCGTTCTTGATGGACAGACGAGTCTCGTGACGGGTGCTTCGCGCGGAATCGGCAAGGCG